>JBDLRI010000146.1:0-14318 GCA_039800105.1 Pseudomonadota bacterium | reverse complement strand
CCGTGAGGCCCCGACGCACGAAACCCCCGGTGCAGTCGCCTGCACCGGGGGTCAAGTGGTAGTCCCAACGGGATTCGAACCCGTGTCTACGCCGTGAGAGGGCGTTGTCCTGGGCCTCTAGACGATGGGACCACGAAGGTGGTCTGTTGTGGGTCCGGACACCCCGGGATGAGACCGGGACACCAGGAGGAGTGGTTGAGGCGCTAGGGGTCGAACCTAGAGTCTTCGGGGCCAGAACCCGACGTGTTGCCGATTACACCACGCCTCAGCGCGACGGGCGCCTCTTATGCGGGAGCCCCGCAGGTGTCAAGGGCCCTGCGCAGGCGCCGCAGCGTCGCCTCCCGGCCCAGGATCCCGAGGAGCTGGTACAGGCCGGGCCCGACCTTCTGTCCGGAGAGCGCCACGCGCACGGGCTGCGCGAGCTTTCCAAGCTTCACGCCGTGGGTCTCGCACCAGGACACCGTGGCCGGCTCCAGCGCCGCCTCCGTCCACTCCCCCTGCGATCCGAGCACCCCGAGATACCCCTCCAGAAGCGGACGGGTCTCCGCCGTCAGGAAGGCCGCGACCGCCGCCGGGTCGGTCTCGACCGCGTCATCCGCCCGGAACGCGAAGGCCGCCATGGCCGCCATGTCCACGAGGGTCCGCGCGCGCTCCCGGAACGCGCGTGCCACCGGCACCAGGTCGGCGTCGCCAGGGTCGGCGGCCGCCGCCACCAGGAACGGACGGAGCCGCGCCGCGACGCGCTCCACCGGGAGGCGCTTCATCCACTCGGCGTTCACCCACTGCAGCTTCGTGACGTCCCACTTGCCGGGGCTCGCGCCGATGTCCTCGATGCGGAAGACCGCGCGGATCTCGTCGATGGAGAAGACCTCCATGTCCGCGTGGCTCCAGCCCAGCCGCGCCAGGTAGTTCACCAGGGCCTCGGGGTGGATCCCCATCTCCCGGTACGACGCGACCGAGGTGGCGCCGTGGCGCTTGCTGAGCTTGCTGCCGTCGGGTCCCAGGATGAGCGGCATGTGTCCGAAGCGCGGCGGCGTGGCGCCGAGCGCCCGGTAGACGAACAGCTGCTTCGGCGTGTTGTTGAGGTGCTCCTCGCCGCGCAGGACGTGCGTCATGCGCATGTCCACGTCGTCCACGACGACCACGAAGTTGTAGGTGGGCACGCCGTCGCTGCGGACGAGCACCAGGTCGTCGATCTCGCGGTTCTCGTAGCGGACCCGCCCCTTGAACAGGTCGTCCACCTCGGTCACCCCCTCGTCGGGGACCTTGAGGCGCACGCAGTGGGTCCCGCAGTCCGCGCCGAGCCCCAGGTCGCGGCAGTGGCCGTCGTAGCCGACCTGCTGCTTGTTCGCGAGCTGCGTCGCCCGCAGCGCCTCGATGCGCTCCGGCGGGCAGGTGCAGCGGTACGCCGCGCCCGAGGCGATGAGCCGCTCCGCCGTGTCCCGGTAGAGCGACGCGCGCTCCGACTGCCGGTACGGCGCGTGCGGCCCGCCCACCCCCGGACCCTCGTCCCAGTCGATGCCGCACCAGGCCAGCTCGCGAAGCACCACGGCCTCGTACTCCGCCGTGGAGCGCGCCTCGTCGGTGTCCTCGATGCGAAGCAGGAACGTACCGCCGGTGCTGCGGGCGTAGAGCCAGTTGAACAGCGCCGTGCGCACGCCGCCGATGTGCAGGTTGCCGGTCGGGCTGGGCGCGAAGCGGACGCGGACGGACATGGAACCCCTCGGATCGGCCGCGCGACTAACGCGCCGGTGGGCCTAGGGGTATTGCTCGATGCCCTTGCCGTGGGCGCCCAGCCAGGCGTTCACCTCGGAGAAGAAGCGTTCCTCGGCCACCTTCGACTGCAGGTTCCGGGCGCGCCCCGCCTCGAAGGCCGCCTCGTTGCCGGCGTTCCATCCCTCCGACATCGCCTTGTAGGCCTCCGCGCGCTCGGCCCACGCCGCCACGAGCTGGCCGTGCAGATCGGCCAGGGCGGGGTCCGTCGGCTGCAGGGCCCGCGCCTGCGCATGGATGCGCTCCGCGGCCGGTCGCAGCTCCTTGGCGAGCCGCAGCGCGACACCCGTCCCGTCCGACGACCCCTTCTTGATCGCGCCCGCCAGCTCCAGGAACGACTGGGCCAGCGCGACGTTCTCCCGCAGGATCGGCTCCATGTCGCTGACGTAGGCGTTGGCGGCCTGCTCGGCAGGATCCGGCCCGCACGCGGCGAGCCACCCCAGGGAGGCGGCGAGGACGATAGACGGAAGGAGACGGGCCATCGTCCCCCGACTAGCCCCGTGGAGCAGGATTGTGAAGGCACTCGAACGTGCGTGGATCGATGCACGCGCCCGGCTGCGGACCCTGCGTGGACGCACCGCCGGTCGCGCGGGCCTGCCGGCGCGGATCGTCCTGCGTCTCGACGATCTGGATCCGCCGCCCTCCACGGAACTTTTTCCTGGGGCGGGGGGTTCCACCCCCCGCAACGCCCCCCGGCCCGACGGGGAGCCACCCGCCGCGGACGCGCTCGTAGCCGCGCTCGCGCAGGCCGGTGCGGTGCCGGTGCACCTCGTGGCGCGCGCCACCCACGACGATCTCGTCCCGCTCGCGCGTCTCGCCATGCGCCTCGACGCCCCCGTGCACATCCGCACCTCCGCGTCCGGCCTGGACGCCGCGCAGGCCGCCGCGCTCCTCGACGCGCGGCCCGTGGAGATCCACGTCCGCGTCGCCGGCACCTCGGACGCCGTCCAGGGCGCGGTGCTCGGGGAGGACGTCGCCACGGGCATCGCCGCGCTGACCCACCTGATGCGCGCGCGCCACGCGGCGGGCGCTGCCACCCGCATCCTGGCGGCCTGGGTGCCCAGCGAGGACGGGGCACCCCAGCTCCGGGGGGTGTTCGACCAGGCGCGCCGCGCCGGCCTGGACGGCGTCGTCATCGTGGCACCGTGGACCGGGATGCCGGTCGGAGACGCGCTGCGCGCCGCGCTGGCCTGGGCCGACACCCAGCACGCGCCGTTCCATGCGACCCCGCCCGCGGTCCGCGCGTGGCTGGCCGACATGACGGCCGACGGCGCGCCGGGACTCCCCGGGCGGCGCGGCGCATGTCCGATCGCGGACGTGCAGTGGGACCTCTCGACCCCCGGCTGCGTGCGCGCCTGCCCCTTCCAGCCCGATCCGGCGCCGCTGGACGCAGAATCGTGGCACCCGGCCCTGGCGGCGCACCGCGACCGCGTGCGGTCCTGCGGACGCCGCTGCGCCCACCCCGACGTCCCGGCGCCTTGACCGCGGCACGCCGAGGGTATATCTCGCGGCGTTGGCCGCACGTCGCGCGCCCTGTAGCCCCATGTCCATCCCGCTCGTACCCCTCGAGAACGTTCCCTCCCACGGCATGACCGTACCGGTCGGCCCGTGGGCGGACGCGCGCGCCGCCGACGCCATGGAAGGTCCCGTGCGCAGCCTCGCGGGCACCCTGGAGATCACCCGCGACGGTCGCGACCTGCGCGTGACGGGCGTCATCGACGCCACGGCCGAGGTTCCCTGCGATCGCTGCGGCATCCCCGTGGTCCTCCCGGTGCACAGCGACGTCGACTGCCTCTACGCGGCCCCCCGCGCCGAGGGCGAGGCCCTCCCCGAGGACGGCGCCGAGGACATCGGCGACTACGACGGGGTCGCGCTGGACCTCGCGCATGTCGTGGGCGAGACGCTGGCGCTGGACCGGCCCACCCGGGTCCGCTGCGCCGACGTCGACGCGCACGCCGACGACGCCTGTCTCGCCCGCTGGCGCGCCGCCGCGGGGCCTTCCGCGCCGAAGGGCGACCCCCGTTTCGACGTGCTCGCACGTTTCTCCACCTCTCACTGAGGCCCGTCCCGGGCCACGACCACCCCGCAGGAGTTTCCCATGGCCGTCCCCAAGAAGCGCACCTCCCGTCGCGTCCGCGACCAGCGCCGCGCCCACGATTTCCTCGTCGCCACCGCGGCCATCGAGACCTGCCCGGACTGCGGCGCCTCGAAGCAGCGTCACCACGTCTGCCCGTCCTGCGGGACGTACCGCGGCCGCAAGGTGTTCGCGGACAACGACGAGGCTGTCGCGGCCGAGTAATTCGGTGTCGCTCCCCGTCGCGCTGGACGCGTTCGGAGGCGACCACGCGCCGAGCGCGGTGATCCGCGGAGCGGCGCTCGCGGCCCGAGCGGGCATCCCCGTGCTCCTGGTCGGCCCCGCCGCCCGGGAACACGGTCGCATGCCGCGTGGAGTCGCGTGGGAGGACGCGCCCGAGATCGTCACCATGGACGACCCGGCGCACGCGCCCCTGCGACGCAAGCCCGGGGCGAGCATCCGGCGCATCCACGAGCTGGTCGCCGAGGGGCGCGCCTGCGCCGCGGTGACGTGCGGAAACTCAGGCGCCGCCATGGCCAGCGCCCTGCACGTCCTCGGCCCCGTCGACGGCGTGGACCGCCCGCCCCTCTGCACCGTCGTGCCACGGCGGGACGGAGGGCAGCTCGTCCTGCTCGACCTCGGCGCCAACGTGGACTGCCGACCCGAGCACCTCGCACAGTTCGCGGTGCTCGGCGAGGGGTACGCGCGCGCCGTGCTCGGCCTCTCGCGTCCCCGCGTCGGACTGGTCGCCAACGGCGAGGAGCCGGGCAAGGGCAACACGCAGAGCCGCGCGGCGCGACCGGTGCTCGAGGCCCTCGACCTGCACTTCGTCGGCAACGTCGAGCCCCTCGGCGCGCTGCGCGGGGAGTGCGACGTGCTGGTGTGCGACGGTTTTGTCGGCAACGTCATGCTCAAGACGGTGGAGGGCACCGCGGAGGTCGTGTCGCGGGCGCTCCGTGACGAGCTGCGCGCGCACCCCCTCAGTCGCCTCGGCGCATGGCTGCTGGGCGGCGCCATCCGGCGCTCCCGCGCCCGCACGGCCTACGACGCCGTCGGCGGGGCCTTGCTGCTCGGCGTCGGCGGGGTCGCCGTGGTCGGACACGGGCGGGCGGACGCCCGCGGGGTCGCCAGCGCGGTGCGGTTCGCACACGCCGCTGCGCGCGCGGGCCTGGTGCCCACGCTGCGGACCCTCACGCACGGACGGATCCCCACGGTGGCCGTCCGGTCCGCGGCGCCGACGCTAGCGAGCCAGCCCCCACAGGGATAAGCTCTCGCCGTCCGGAGAACGCACATGGCTTCCGAAGAGATCGTCCGTCGGCTCGTGCAGCTCATCGCGCACTCGCTCCGGGTGAACCCCGCGGACGTGAAGCCCGCCGCCTCCTTCATCGATGATCTCGGCGCGGACAGTCTCGACATCGTCGAGCTCGTCATGGCCATCGAGAAAGAGTTCGGCATCGAGATCCCCGACGAGGACGCCGAGCGGATCGCCACGGTCCAGGACGCCATCGACTACATCGCCGACAAGGCGAGCTGACGCCCCGCGGGGCGCACCGGGCAGGATGCGCATGCGACGCCGGGTGGTCGTGACGGGGTACGGGGCATGCACGGCGGCGGGCGGCGCCGACGCGACGCTCGACGCCATCTTCGGGGGCCGGCCGCTCGCCGCGCCCATCCGCGGTTTCGACACCGAGGGACTGCCCGTGCGGTTCGCGTGCGAGATCCGCGACGCCGACCCCGGCGACCGGCTCGGAGCGCGCCGCGTGCACCGCATGGACCGCTTCGCGCAGTTCGGCATGCTCGCCGCGATGGACGCGTGGGACCACGCCGGCGCGGCGCCGGGTGTCCCGGATCCGCGTCGGGGCGTGTTCCTCGGCACCGGCATCGGCGGCCTCTCCGAGATCGTGCGGGGCGCCGACCTCGTGCGCACGGACGGCTGGAAGGGAATCTCGCCGTTCTTCGTGCCGCGCGTCCTGCCCAACCTGGCGGTGGGCCACCTGGCCATGGCCTGGGGCGCGCAAGGCCCGTCGCTCGCGGTCGGCACGGCCTGCGCGGCGGCCAACGACGCCATCGGGCAGGCCTGGCGGGCCATCGAGCTCGGGGAGATCGACCAGGCGATCGCAGGCGGCTGCGAGGCGACCGTGTCGACGGTCGGCATCGCCGGGTTCGCGGTCATGAAGGCGCTGAGCCGCCGCAACGAGGACCCGGCGCGCGCGTCGCGTCCGTTCGACGAGGACCGGGACGGCTTCGTGCTCGCCGAGGGGGCCGGGATGCTCGTGCTGGAGGCGTTGGAGACGGCACGCGCCCGCGGCGCCACCATCCTCGCGGAACTCCTGGCGCACGCGGCCACCAACGATGCCCACCACGACACGCAGCCCGCGCCCGGGGGCGCCGGCGCGGCGCGCTGCATGCGCAACGCCCTGGACGCGGCCGGCGTACGCCCGCAGGACGTGGGCCACGTGAACGCCCACGGGACCGGCACCCCGCTCAACGACGTGGCCGAATCGCAGGCCATCCGCACGGTGTTCGGCGCCCACGCGGACCGCATGCCCGTGGCCAGCACGAAGGGGGTGACCGGCCACCTCCTCGGCGCGGCCGGTGGCATCGAGGCCATCGCCACGGTGGAGACCCTGCGGCGCGGCGTCGTTCCGCCGACGGCCAACCTCGACAGGCAGGACCCGGCGTGCGACATCTTCCTCCCCGGCGGCGCCCACGCCGCCGACGTCCGCGTCGCCCTGTCCAACGCGTTCGGCTTCGGCGGTTCGAACGCGACCCTCGTCTTCCGCCGCTGGGAGTCCGCATGCGCGTCGTAGCAGGCAGCGACCACGCAGGTCTCGAGCTCAAGAACGCCCTCGTGGCGCACCTTCGCGCGCGCGGCGTCGAGGTCGACGACCTGGGCGCGCACGACGCGTCCTCCACCGACTACCCCGACCGGGCCGAGCCGGTGGCCCGCGCCGTGGCGGGGCGGGCCGACACGCTCGGGCTGCTCGTGTGCGGCAGCGGCCAGGGCATGGCGATGGCGGCCAACCGCATCCCCGGCGTACGCGCCGCGGTGGTGGCGGACACCTTCTCGGCCCGCGCCACCCGCGCGCACAACGACGCGAACGTGCTCTGCCTCGGCCAGCGCGTCGTCGGCGTCGGACTGGCCCAGGACATCGTGGACGCCTTCCTGGCCGCCTCCTTCGAAGGAGGACGCCACGCCGCCCGCGTCGCCAAGCTGACCCGCCTCGAAACCCGGAGCACCCCATGAGCGATCTCTCGCGGCTCGATCCCGACGTCCACGCCGTCCTCGTCGCGGAGCGGCACCGGCAGGCGGCTGATCTCGAGCTGATCGCGTCGGAGAACTACACCTCCCGCGCGGTGCGGGAGGCCGTCGGCTCCGTCCTCACCAACAAGTACGCGGAGGGACTGCCCGGCAAGCGGTACTACGGCGGATGCGAGGAGGTCGACCGCGTCGAGGAGATCGCCCGCGCGCGCGCCATGACGCTCTTCGGCGCGGACGGCGCGAACGTGCAGCCCCATTCGGGCGCGCAGGCCAACGCGGCGGTCTACCTCGCGACGCTGCAGCCCGGGGACCTGCTGATGGGCCTCGACCTGAGCCACGGCGGCCACCTCACGCACGGCAGCGCCGCGAACTCCTCCGGCAAGATCTACCGTTCGGTGCACTACAAGGTCGGCCACGACGGACGCATCGACCTCGACCACGTCCGCGACGTGGCGCGACGCGAGCGTCCGAAGCTGATCATGACGGGCGCGAGCGCCTACCCGCGCCTCTGGGACTTCACCGCCTTCCGGGAGATCGCGGACGAGGTGGGCGCCATCCTCGTCGCCGACATCGCCCACATCGCCGGCCTGGTCGCCACCGGCCTGCATCCCTCGCCGGTGCCGCACGCCGACTTCGTCACGACGACGACGCACAAGACGCTGCGCGGGCCGCGCGGCGGGCTGGCGATGGCGCGCGCCGACCGCATGAAGGCGCTGAACTCCGCGGTGTTCCCGGGCACGCAGGGCGGGCCGCTCATGCACGTGATCGCCGGCAAGGCCGTCGCCTTCGGAGAGGCGCAGCAGCCGAGCTTCCGCGTCTACTGCCAGCAGGTGCTCGACAACGCCCGCGCCATGGCCGACCGCCTCGTGGCGCGCGGATTCGCGCTCGTGAGCGGCGGGACCGACAACCACCTCATGCTGCTCGACCTCTCCGACCGGCCCTACAGCGGCAAGGAGGCCGAGGAGGCCCTCGGGCGCGCGGGCATCACCGTCAACAAGAACACCGTGCCGAACGAGAAGCGAAGCCCCTTCGTCACGTCGGGCATCCGCATCGGGACGCCGGCCGTGACGACGCGCGGGCTGGACGTGGCGGCGTGCGTGCAGGTCGCTGACCTCATCGCGGATGCGCTGGAGCACCGCGCGGATGCCGACCGGCTCGCCGCGATCCGGGCGGAGGTGCACGCGCTGACGGCGCGCTTCCCCGTACCCGGCCTGGAGGACTGAGCGCACCGTGCAGTGCCCCGCCTGCCAGCACCTGGAGAGCAAGGTCGTCGACTCCCGCGAGGCGCACGAATCCGTGCGTCGCCGCCGGGAGTGCCTCGCCTGCGGACAGCGCTTCACGACGTTCGAGCGCATCGACTACCGCCTGCCGCAGGTCATGAAGAAGGACGGGCGACGCCAGCCGTTCTCGGCCGACAAGCTCCTGGCGGGGCTGCGGCTCGCCTGCCGCAAGCGTCCGGTGACGGAGGAGCAGCTCCAGGAGGTCGTGACCAAGGTGGAACGCGCGCTCAGCCGGCGCGCCGACCGGGAGGTCCCGACCGGGGAAATCGGCGAGTTGGCCCTCGCGGAGCTCCGACAGCTCGACCACGTGGCGTACCTGCGCTTCGCGAGCGTGTACCACGCGGTGCGATCGCCCGAGGACTTCCTCGGCGTGCTGGCACCGCTGCTCGAGGCCGCACGGCAGGACCGCGGAGGGGCGTCGTGACCGAGGATGCGCGCTTCATGGGCATGGCGCTCGACCTGGCGGGGCGCGGGGCCGGCCGCACGGCGCCCAACCCGATGGTCGGCGCGGTGATCGTGCGGGACGGACAGGTGCTCGCGGAAGGCTGGACGCAGCCGCCCGGCCAGGACCACGCGGAGCCGCACGCGCTGCGGCAGCTCGGCATGCAGGCCCGGGGCGCCACGATGTACGTGACGCTCGAGCCGTGCTGTCATCACGGACGCACCCCCCCGTGCACCGACGCGATCCTCGCGAGCGGCATCCGGCGGGTCGTCATCGGCACCGAGGACCCCTTCCCGCTCGTGGCGGGGCAGGGCATCGCCCGGCTTCGCGAGGCGGGGATCGAGGTGGTCGTGGGCGTGCGCGAGGCCGAGTGCCGCCGTCGCAACCTCGGGTTCCTGCGCGTGACGACCGGCGGCCTGCCCGAGATCACGCTGAAGACCGCCACCTCCCTGGACGGACGCATCGCCGACGAGGCGGGCCGGAGCCGCTGGATCACCGGGCCCGCCGCGCGGGCTGCGGGCCACCGCCTTCGCGACACCCACGACGCCGTGCTGGTCGGAATCGGCACCGTGCTGGCCGACGACCCGGCGCTCACCACGCGCATCGAGGGCGGCCGCGACGCGATCCCCGTCGTGCTGGACACGCACCTGCGCATCCCCGACGGCGCGCGCATCTTCACGGCCGGGCGGCGCCCCATCGTCGTGACGGCGGAGGACGCCCCCCCGCGGGACCTGCCGGCGGACATCCTGCGCGTGCCCCGGAACGCCGACGGCGTGGACCTGCGCGCCACGCTGCAGCGGCTCGGGGAGCGCGGCCTCCACCGCATCCTCGTGGAGGGCGGCCCCGCCGTGCACCGCGCGCTCATCGACGGCGGCATGGTCGATCGCGTCGAATGGTACGTCAGCCCGCGGATCCTCGCGGGAACCCGCGGCATGGTGCCGGGGCCGGGCTATCCGCTCGCGGCCGCGCCGGGCTTCCGCGTCACCGCGCTGGCCATGCTGGGCGACGACGCGCACCTGACGCTGGAGAGGGACGCCTGAGATGTTCACGGGACTGGTCGCCGAGACGGGACGGGTGGAGGCCGTGCGACCGCGCGGCAGCGGCCGCGAGCTGCGCATCCGGAGCACCTTCCGGGCGCTCGAGCTGGGCGAGAGCGTGGCCTGCGACGGCGTCTGCCTCACGGTGGAGCGCGACGAGGACGGCGTGTTCACCGTGCTCGCCGGCGACGAGACGCTGCGTCTGACCACGCTGGGCGAGGTGCAGGCGGGCGACGCGATCCACCTGGAACGGGCGCTGCGGCTCGGTGATCGCCTCGGCGGGCACTGGGTCCAGGGGCATGTGGACGGCGTGGGCCGCATCCGCGCGGTCACGCCCGGCCCGCAGTGGACCCGCATCGACGTGGACGCGCCGCCGGAGCTTCGGCGCTACCTCGTCGCAAAGGGCAGCATCTGCATCTCCGGGGTCTCGCTGACCGTCAACGAGACCGACGCCGGCGGGTTCTCGGTCGGCATCATCCCCCACACGTCCACGATCACCCGCCTCGGCGCCTTCCGCCCCGGGGACGCCGTGAACCTCGAGGTGGACGTGCTCGCGAAATACGTGGAGCGGCTGCTCGGCCTCGACGCCGCGCCGCAGGGCGCCGCACCCGCGCTGGACATGGCGCGGCTGCGTGCGGCCGGCTTCCTCGACAGCTGACCCCTTCCCCCGCGGGCCGCGTCCCGCCAGGAGCTTTCATGGACTTCGAGACGATGTCGCCCGACCCCGATCGGCGCGTCCAGGTCGCGATCGAGGACATCCGCGCCGGCCGCATGGTCATCCTCACCGACGACGAGGACCGCGAGAACGAGGGCGACCTCACGATGGCGGCCAGCATGGTCACGCCAGAGGCCATCAACTTCATGGCGAAGTGGGGCCGCGGTCTCATCTGCCTCACGCTCACCGAGGAGCGCGTGGCGCAGCTGCAGCTCCCGATGATGGCGACGAACAACCAGTCGCCGTTCGCCACCGCGTTCACGGTGAGCATCGAGGCCCGAGAGGGCGTCTCCACCGGCATCTCCGCGGCCGACCGCGCCCACACGATCCAGGTCGCGATCGACCCGGCCAAGGGCGGCAAGGACCTCATCAGCCCGGGGCACATCTTCCCGCTGCGGGCCCGCGACGGCGGCGTGCTCGTGCGCACCGGCCAGACCGAGGGCTCCGTGGACCTGGCGCGCATGGCCGGCCTGCCGCCCTCCGGCGTCATCTGCGAGATCATGAACGACGACGGCACCATGGCGCGCATGGGCGACCTGCGCGCCTTCGCCGCGGAGCACCGGCTGCACATCGTCACCGTGGCGGACCTGGTGCGCTGGCGCCTGCGCACCGAGCGGCTGGTGACCTGCGTGCTCGAGGCGCCGCTGGCCACCGAGGAGTTCGGCACGTTCCAGTCGCGCGTCTACCGCGACACCGCCGGCGCGCTGCACCTCGCGCTCTGGCGCGGCACCCTCACGGGCGGGCCGGTCGTGACGCGCATCCAGGCGAGCAACGGCCCCGTGGACGTGTTCCGCGCCGGGGCGTCGTCGGGACCGCTGCGGGCGGCGCTCGCGACCATCGCCCGGGAGGACCGCGGCGTGCTGCTGTACCTGCACATCGACGGCGCGACGCCGGACGCGCTGCTCGGGCGCCTGCGCGAGCAGCTGCTCGGCGCGCCCTCGGCACCGCGGCCGGAGACGGTGCTGCGGGAGATGGGCACCGGCGCGCAGGTCCTGCTCGACCTCGGCGTGCGGGAGCTGCGCCTGCTCACGAACACCCCGCGCAAGATCGTGGGCCTCGAGGGCTACGGACTGCGCGTGGTGGAGCACCTTCCCCTGCCCGTTCCCCCCGCGGCCGGATAGACGCGCTCCCGATCCGGAGTTCCCGTGCCCCGCACCGTCGAAGGCAACCTCGTCGACCAGGGTGGCCGTTACGCCATCGTGGCCCCCCGCTTCAACGCGTTCGTCACCGAGCACCTGGTGAACGGCGCGCTCGACGCCCTCGCGCGACACGGCGCCAACCCCGACGACGTGACGATCGTGCGCTGCCCCGGCGCGTTCGAGCTTCCGCTCGTGTGCGCGAAGCTGGCGCAGAGCGGCCGCCACGACGCGGTGATCGCGCTCGGCTGCGTCATCCGCGGCAACACCGCCCACTTCGACTACGTGGCCGGAGAGGCCGCCAAGGGCGTGGCGCACGCGTCGCTGCAGACCGGCGTGCCCGTGATCTTCGGCGTGCTCACCACCGACACGCTGGAGCAGGCCATCGACCGCGCCGGCGCGAAGATGGGCAACAAGGGCGCCGAGGCCGCCGCCACCGCCATCGAGATGGTGAACCTGCTGCGGACCCTGGGATGAACGGACGCCGCCAGGCCCGGGCGTGCGCGCTGCAGGCGCTCTACGCCGCCGACGTCGCCGGCACCGGGGGCACCGACGCGCTCGGCCGCCTCTGGGAGGGGCGCCTGGAGGGGGACGATTTCCCGACCACGCCGGTGGAGCCGGAGGACGCCGCCTTCGCGCAGACGCTCGTGGACGGCGCGCTGTCCGAGCGCGACGCGCTGGACGCCCGAATCGAGAAGGTCAGCCACCACTGGCGCGTGGCGCGCATGCCCGTGGTGGACCGCAACATCCTGCGGCTCGGCGCGTGGGAGCTGACCCACCGCGCCGACATCCCGACCTCGGTGACGATCAACGAGGCCATCGAGCTGGCCAAGGTCTTCGGCGGTGCCGACTCCCGGGCCTTCGTGAACGGCGTGCTGGACCGCCTCGCCGGGGAGTCCGGCCGGGGCCGGAAGCGTCGTTGAGCGATTCCTCGGATCACGGCTGGGGCGGAGGGGGACACCCCCTCCGCAACGCCTCCCCCGACGGCGCCGACCTGACCCTGCGCGAGGCCCAGGCCGCGATCGACGCGTGGATCCGCGACAACGGCGGCTACTGGACGCCGCTCGCGCTCCTGGCCCGGCTGACCGAGGAGACCGGGGAGGTCGCGCGCGCCTACAACCACCGCTTCGGCCCGAAGCGCCCCAAGCCCGGAGAGGGCGACGAGGACCTGGCCGGCGAGCTGGGCGACGTGCTCTGGATCGTGTTGTGCATGGCCAACGCGCAGGGCATCGACCTCGGCGCGCAGCTCGCGCGGGTCATGGAGAAGCTGCGCGTCCGGGACGCCGGCCGGCACGGGTGAGGCGGCGGCCGGGGGCTGACGCCCCCGGACCCCCCGGGTTCCCGCCTGGCACACGCCGCCAGCCTGCGCGTCGGGTCGGCGGGCGGCTGGCGCACGCCCCGCCACCCCGCCGCTCCGGCCCGCGCCTACGTCCTGCCAGCAGCAGCGCTCCGGCACCTCCAAGGGATCAAGGACCCAAGAGTCAAGGGATCGTCCTGCAAAGGCGCAGGCCCACGTCGAAGTAGCGCTCGTCGGGGACGGGCCCGCGCCGGAACCCACCCCTCGCGTCGCCGGCGGTGCGATTCCAGGAGCCGCCGCGGACGACGCGGAACGTGCCATCGGACGCGCCCAACGGATCGGTCGCCGCCCCCGCGGGGTAGTCCCCGTAGATGTCCGACGTCCACTCCCACACGTTCCCGCTCATGTCGTACAGCCCCCAGGCATTGGGTCGCTTCTGCCCGACGGGGGGGGGGGGTTCAAATCGGCTGCGGTCGTCGGACTTGAACCACGCCTGCTTCGGCTCACGAGGATGTCGATGATGCGTCTGCTGACCGGCGCGCGCTGCATATTCCCACTCCGCTTCGGTCGGTAGTCGAAAGCCGTGCGATGCCGCGATGCGGTGCTCGCCGCGTGTGGCGGCGGGGAGGCCCAGCAACGCGTTCAACCGCTCGCAGAACGCTACACAGTCGTGCCAGGTCACCCACTCGACCGGGCGCGTCGGCTCTCTGACACGGGCCATCGACAAATTTGCACCCATGACCGCTTTCCACAACGCCTGAACGACTGGGTACGTCCCCATCGCGTAGGAACGCGTGGGGGTCATGCGGTGCTGCGTCTCCTCGCGGCCGCGTCCTTCTTCCGCGGCGGGCGAACCCAGCTCGAACGCGCCGGCAGGACACACGACCCCGACCACGCAACCCATCACGACGTCCTGCACATCTTGAGGCGCGCAGGACAGCCCCAGCGCCGCCAAGATGTGCTGCCGGACGCCAAGCGTGTCCACCGGGTCCGGCGGCGTGGGTCCGTCCGACATGGCGTGCAGTGCGGCCTCGGCGGAGGCTGCGTCCTGCGCGGCGTGTGCGAGAGCGGAGGTTTGTGCTTCGATGCGCGAGCGCACGCGGTCCACCGCCACTTGAGCTGCCTCGGCACGCGCCTCCGCTCCGCGCAACCGACCGAAAAACGACCTGGCGGAGGCCTGCGCCTGCTCCAGCACCTGGACGGCCATGGTGAGCTCGCGGTGCGCACGGAACAAGTCGACACGCGCGATCGCGTCTCTCGCTGCGCTCACATGCACCCGCTCCGCCTCTGCCCGGGCCTGCT
>JBDLRI010000145.1:0-81601 GCA_039800105.1 Pseudomonadota bacterium | reverse complement strand
GCCGCCGCGATGCCGAGCGCGCTGAACGCGACCGTGATCGCGACGGTGCGTTCCAGCGCGTAGAGGCCGGCGTTCACCTCGTCCTGATCGAGCTCCGCCACCACGACCCAGTCCAGCCCGGCCACGTCCACCTTCGCCGCGCCGCCGAAGACCTTGTCCCCATGGCGATCCATGTAGCTGGTGAACGCGTCGTTCCCGTCGAAGCCGTTGCGCACGGCCTCGGTGTCGGCCTTCGCGACGAGCAGCGTCGGCTCGCGGTCGAGCCGGCTGTTGGACCGCATCCGCCCGTCCTTGCCGACGAGGTACGCCTCACCGCTCTCGCCGAGGCCCGTCCCGTCCTGGAGCACGGCGTCGAGGCTGCCGACGGGCGTCTGGAGCACCAAGACGCCGATCGTGCGGCCGTTGACCACCACCGGCGCGCCGAGGAACGAGCTCGGCGCGTCATTGGCCGGCGGGTACGGGGCGAAGTCGGTGAGGTGCACGCCGCCGCTGAGCGCCTTGCGATACGCTTCCGCGAACCCGGTGTCCTTCCAGAGGCCCGTGCGGAGGTTCGTTGCGAAGTCCGGCTCGTGCGCGGTGGTGTAGATGACGTTCCCGTCGACATCGACGAGGTGCAGGTCATCGTACCCCGTCGTCTCGGCCATGCGCTTGAGCACGGAGTCGAAGGCGTCCTGCACCTGCCGGTAGTCCGGGTCGGCGGTCACCCGGGCCGCATCGGGCGACTCGACGCCCGCGTAGGCGCGCGCGAACTGCGCGGTCGCGGCGGAGACGTCGGCGGTCTCGGCGAGGAGCTTCGTGTCGGTCATGCGCTGGTTGAACCACGTCTCGACCTGCGCCTTGCGGCTGGTGCGCACCGCGCTGAGGTGCTCCACGGTCGAGGCCTCGAGGGCATCGGTCACGCCGTTCACCGTCAACCACGTGACGATGCCGACGGGCAGCAGGCCCAGCGTGAGGAAGGATGCGGTCAGACGGGTGCGGACGGTGGCCATGGTCGGACCTCGGGGAGGAATGGTCGTTCGGTATCGGGAGGAGGAGCGCGTGAACTACGCCGACGGGGCGGGCACGTCCGTCACGATGCGCTCGAGGTTGAGGAGGAACAGGACCCGCTCGCCGGCGCGCGCCGTGGCCAGCATGCAGCGGGTACCCTCGTCTCCGCCGCCCCCGAGATCGGGCGGGAGCGAAAGGTCGTCGGCCGACACGGCGAGCACCTCGAGCACCTGGTCGACCTCGATGCCGAAGATGCTCTCCCCGTCGGCGAACTGCTTCTGCACGACGATGACGACGGTCTGCTCGGACACGCGCGCCTGCGGCACGAGGAACCGGGCCCGCAGGTCCATCACGGGGATGATCTTCCCGCGCAGGTTGATGACCCCGCGGATCCAGGGCTGCGCGCGCGGCACGCGGGCGACATCCATCGGCACGATGATCTCGCGGATGTCGTGGATGCCGAAGCCGTAGCACGTGCCGTCGAGCATGAACGTCAGGTACTTGCCGGCGAGGCGCGCGAGCGCCCCGGTGGTGGGCGTGCTCATGCGGCGCCTCCTGTGGCTTCGCGCCCGTCGGACTGGGCGAGCAGCGCGTCGATGTTGAGGATGAGGCCGGCGTGGCCGTCCGCGAGGATGCAGGCGCCGCTGTAGAAACGAGTGTCCACGAGCCGGTCATCCATCGCCTTGATCACCACCTGCTGGCGCGAGACGACCTCGTCGACGAGGATCGCGAAGCGACGGGTGATTCCCTCGACGACGAGGATGAGCCCGTCCTCGATGCGCACGCTCCGCGCGGGGATGTCGAGGACGGGATGGAGGCGCACGAGCGGATACAGCTCGCCGCGGATGTCCACGACCTCGTGGCGTCCCGCGTAGGTCACCAGCATCCGGGACTCGGCCCGGATGCTCTCGACGATGCTCCGCGTCGGGACGACGAAACGCTCGCCCCCGCATCCAATCAGCATTCCGTCGATGATCGCGAGTGTGAGGGGAACGGTCAGCCGCACGGTGCTTCCCGCCCCGGTGACGCTCGAGACACGGACGCGGCCGCCCATGGCCTCCACGTTTCGCTTCACCACGTCCATGCCGACGCCGCGGCCGCTCACTTCGGTGACCCGCTCCGCGGTGGAGAAGCCGGGTGCGAAGATGAGCTCGAACACCTCCGCGTCCGCCAGGTCCGCGTCGGGCTCGATGAGGCCGCGTTCCACGGCGCGGGCCACGATCCGCGCCCGGTCCATGCCGCGGCCGTCATCGCGGACCTCGATGACGATGTTCCCGGCCTCATGGGACGCCGACAGCACGATGGTGCCCTGCGCCGGCTTGCCGGCCGCCACGCGGTCCTGGGGTGTCTCGAGGCCGTGATCCATCGCGTTGCGGAGGATGTGCACGAGCGGGTCGGCCACCTGTTCCACGAGGGAGCGGTCCATCTCGATTCCGTCGCCCTGCGTGACCAGCACGGCTTCCTTGCCGACCTTGACGCACAGGTCGCGGACGAGGCGGCGCATCTTCTGGAACACGCCGACGAGCGGCACCATGCGCAGCCCGATTCCCATGCGCTGCAGGTCGCGGACGATTTTGGTGAGGTGGCGAAGCGCGTTGCGCAGCTCCGGAGCCGCGCTCGACTCGGAGCGTCCCGCGACCATGCTCTCCGCGATGACGAGCTCGCCGATCAACTCGACGAGGAGGTCGACGCGCTCGAGGTCGACCTTCACGGTCTCCCGGATGCGGGCGCCCGCGGGCGTCTCGGCGGGGGAGGGCCCCGGCACGCGCGCCTCGGGTGCCGCCACCGCGATGCGCGCGCTCGCCGCGGCGTTGGCCCCGGTCACCGCGACTGCGCGGGGCGCCTCGACGACCTGCGCGAGCCACGCGGGCGTTGCGGCGGGAACGGCCGTCTCGGCCGGCGCGGGTACGGCGATTGGCATCGACATGGGCATCGGCGCGGCGACGTGCGGCGCGGCGGGCGTCGGGAGGGTGGGCGCGGGGACGCGCATGCCGCCGGTGTGCGCGCGCAGCCGCATCAAGACCTCGTCGGCGCGGGCGGGCATCGCGAAGGCCAGGTGCCGTTCGACGGCGGCGCGCGTGTCCTCGACCATCGCGCGCATGAGCTGGGTGCCGTCCAGGAGGGCCGACACGACGTCCCCGTGGAACGGGAGCACGCCGTCCCGGCAGCGCGTGAGCAGGTCCTCCATCGCGTGGGCGAGGATGGCGACGGGCTCGACCTCGAGCGCCGCCGCGACGCCCTTCATGCTGTGGAACGCCCGGAAGATCGCGTCGAGGTCGCCGGTCTCCGCGTCGCCCTGCTCGGCGCGCATGAGGATCTCGTCGGCCTGCGAGACGCCGTCGGCGGCCTCCATGAGGAACTCGCCGAGGATGGAGACCGTCTCCTCGTCCCGGGTGACCCTGTCCGTCGCGGCTGCGGCCGCCTTGGGCGGCGGCGCGTGGACAACGGGCTCCGCGGTGGGCGCCTGCGCCCGCGGGGGGGGCGTAGCGGGGGGGGCATTCCCCCCCGCCCCAGGAGGAGCCTCGGTCGGGATGCGACCGTCCGCAAGCGTCCGAAGGTCCACCTCCGTGGCGCTCACGGCCTCGAGGAACCGCGCGGCCTTGGCGCGGAGCGGGACCGCGGGGTCCTCGACGTCGTTCTCGAGCGCGTGCCATCGCCCGACGAGCGCGTCGAGGCCAACGATCCCGGCCTCGCCTTTGAGCGAGTGCGCGAGGCGACGGAGCGCGCCGAGCGGAGCGGCGTCGCCGGTGTCGAGCACGAGCGCGAGCGCCTCCACCTCCGCGACGAGGCTGCGGTGGTGACTGTGGAATTCCTGCTGCAGGCTCGCCGGGAGCTCGAAGAACGGATGCAGCGCCGCGGGCGCGGCCTCCGCCTCCGCCCAGATCGCGCGGGCGCGATCGAGAATGGTCGCTCGCTCGGCCACGGGCGCTGCGGCGGCCTGGCGAAGGGCCGCCGCGATGTCCGGACGCACCGGCTCGACCGTCGTCGCGCACGCGAGGATCGCCGCGTCGTCATGCGGCTCCAGGAGCATCAACGCGAGCGCGGGGTCCATCAACGTCCGTCGAACCGCACGCTCAGGCCGGTGCCGGCCGCCCATCCGTCGCCGTAGAGCGCGGAGACGTCCCACTGGACGTCGTCATTGATCAGGTATGCGAATCCGCCGTCGAACGCGACACTGGAGATGTCGGCGCTCGTCTCGCCGGAAGCCTCGACATACAGCCGGAGCTGGTCGTTGAGCGGGCGCCCCAGGGCGGTCGCCCACAGCGCGGACGCCTTGCCCAGGCCGGGCGCGGTCGTCGCGCCGACGTTGATGCCCAGCTCGAAGCCCGCGGGAAGGTCGGTGTCGTACGCGAGCTTCAGGATCGGCGCCACGTCGCCACCGGCATCGAAGGCCGCGTGGGCCAGGACGCCGAGCGACAGCGCTTCCGTCGGGATGTGCCACTTCGCGCCGACCGCGACGCCGTCGAACGCCGGCGCGCCGCCCTGGACCGCGACGACAGGCGTCTCGAGGCGCAGTTCGAGCCCGTGACCGATGCCGTAGCGGCTGAGGGACGGGAAGCCGACCGTGGTCGTTCCGCCGAGGCCGGTGGCCGACACGCCCTGCTCGAGCTGGTACACGCCGCGACCGACGGCGAGGCTGCTCTCGGCGATGTCGGGACGGTCCGTGACGATGGGGTCCGGAGCGTCTTCGGCGGCGGCGGGGTGGAAGAACGTGACGAGCAGTGTCAAGAGCATCCGTTGGAGTAACCTGAGCCGCCATGCCGGCAACCACGGGGCGCGCGGGGACGTTGGGGCCGCTTCCCGTGGTGAGCATGCCTACGGGGCCGAGCCGGCTGATTAGCTTCCCGACCGGAGGCGGCGCCATGCTGCACGGTCCTGTCGTTCTTTCCCTCCTCGTGGCGTGCACGCCGGAGGGGCCGACCGCGGCGACTCAGGACGCGCCGGTCTACCGGGTCGCTGCGGCCGGCGCGGCGGAGTCCGCCATCGCCGCGCGGGTGTCTCCGGACACGCGTGGGGCGCTGGACCTGCGCCTCGTCGCGCCCAGCGGTCCGGTCGACGGCCCGGTGCAGGTCGTCGCGATGTTCGATCGTCCGATGGTCGCCCTCGGCGCGCTGGAGGACATGCACGCGGCCGTGCCCGTCCGATGCACGCCGGACATGGGCCTCCGTCCGCGCTGGGCCGGCACCTCCGCGGCCGTGCTCGAGCCCTCGGAGCGTTTCCCGCGCGCCACCGAGGTTCGCTGCGTCGTGCCGCGCGGAACGCGCGCGCTGGATGGCAGCACGCTGGACGAGGACGTGGCGTGGTCGTTCCAGACGCCCGCCCCGCGCGTCACCCTCGACACGCGCGGATCGGGCTGGGATTCCGAGGCGTCCGTCGACCCCGCCGCCACCCTCGTCGTGCACGTCGATCAGCCCACCACCCTCGCGGCGATCCGAGAGGTCCTCACGCTCGTGGAGGAGCCGTCCGGCGGGGCGGTGCCGTTCACCGTCCGCGCGGCGCCGAGGGAGGACGGGGGCGAGCGGGACGACTCGTTCCTCGTCGACCCGGAGCTGCGTTTCGACCGGAGCTACGCGCTCACCGCGCGCGCGGGCCTCGTGGGTCGGGAGGGGCCGCTGGGGTCCGCCGAGGACGTCACCGCCCGGTTCCGTACACCCGGTCCGCTCGCGGCGTCGTGGGCGGTCGAGGACGGCCTGGCGCCGATCGCGTTCCCTCCGTTGCTGTTCTCCGAGGAGGTGGACCCGGCCGATGTATCGAGCCGTCTCACGGTGGAGCCGCGGCCGCCGGGCGGCTGGCAGGTGTCCGGCAGCGGCGCGTCCCGGGCCGTCCATGTCGACACGCGGCTCGCCCCACGCACGCGCTACACCGTCACCCTCGCGCCGGGGGTGCGGGATCGCTTCGGCCAGGTCTTGACGACGCCCCGTCGATGGACCTTCACGACCGGGGACGAGGCGCGCTTCGTCGACGGACCCGAGGGTGTCCGGTTCTACGTCGCCGGTCAGCCGACACGCGTCCCTGTGCGGTTCCGCAATGTCCCGGGGGCGATGCTGGAGCTTCGGGCGTTGCCGCTGCGCCCGTGGATGGAGGCGCGCTCCCGCGGGGAGGAGGCCGAGCAGGCCTGGCTCGCCTCGCAGCCGTGGACCGCGCGCGCGCTGGGCGGCTCGGGCGTGGACAACCGCGTCCACGTCGCGTGGATGGAGTTCGGCGACCTGCTTCGCGGCGGCCGTGGAGTCGTCACGTCGCGCCTGCGTCCGGATGCTGGGGCGGAGGGGGGCACGCCCCCCTCCGCAACGCCTCCCCCCGACGCGTCGGAGGACGTGCCCGCGGAGGGAGTGCTGGTGGTCACGGACCTCGCGGCCACGGTCAAGCAGGGGGCGTCCGGGATGCTCGTGTGGGTGACCACGCTGTCGGACGGCACTCCGGTGCGCGCGGCGGAGGTCGAGGTGCTCTACGGCGGGCGCACCCTCTGGCGCGGTGCCAGCGGACGCGACGGCACGGCAACGGTCCCCGCCGCCGTGCTGGCCGACCGCGACGTTCCCGACGCGCGCCTCGTCGTGCTGGTGCGTCGCGGCGACGACCTGACGTATACCGACGTGCGCCAGGACAGCCTCCCGACCTGGAACCTCCCGGTAGACGCCTGGGGCCCCGAGGCGTCGTTCCCGCGCGTGGCGCACGCCTTCGCGGACCGCGGCGTGTATCGGCCCGGCGAGCGCGCCCACGTGGCGCTCACCCTCCGGGAGGCGCGACCCGAGGGACTTCGCGCGCCAGCGCCGGATCGCGTGCCATGGACGCTGACCGGGCCGGACGGCGAAGCCGTCGCGCAGGGCGAGGTCCGCACGAACGACCACGGCAACGCGCAGCTCGACGTGGCGTTGCCGGCGCAGGCGACCCCCGGAGACTGGGCGGTGCAGCTCGGGGACGTGGCGTGGGTCCCGCTACCGGTGGCGGCGTACCGTGTGCCCACCTTCCGCGTCGACGTCTCGGCGCCGGACGCCGTGCGGGTCGGCGGAACGCTCCGTGCGGCCGTGTCGGCCCGCTACCTCCACGGCGCCGCCATGCGCGGCGTGCCCGCGCGCTGGTCGTCGTGGAGCACCCCCTACGCCCTCGCGCCGGACGGCTGGGACGGATGGAGCTTCGAGGAGCCCTGGGACCCCGCCCGCGAGGACGACGGCTACGGGGA
Source organism: Pseudomonadota bacterium (assembly GCA_039800105.1). Taxonomy (GTDB): domain Bacteria; phylum Myxococcota_A; class UBA796; order UBA796; family SXON01; genus CAMAXZ01. The sequence goes on along the minus strand of JBDLRI010000145.1, from coordinate 74,436 downwards.
TTCCGGCGGGGAGCACGACACACGCGGCAACGGTGCCGCCGAGGTGCGGGACGGCGAGCTCGTCGTGGAGCAGCCGCTGCGGGCCGACCTGTGGACCCGGCCGTCCGAGGCGTGGATCGAGGTGTCGGTCGAGGATGTCGACGGGCAGCAGATCACCGGACGTTCGCGCACGGTCGTCCACGTGGCGGATGCCTACGCGGCCGTCCGTGCCGCCTCCTCGGTCGGAGAGGCCGGACGACCGTTCTCCCTCGACCTCGCCGTGGTGCGGCCGGACGGAACCGGCGCGGGGGGCCGGGTCCACGTCCTCGTCACCCGGACCCGCTGGGACAACGTGCGGGAGAAGGCCATGGACGGAACGTGGCGGTGGGTCTCCTCGCCGCGCACGGAGGTCGAGACGGAGGCGGACGTGCGCGTGGCGTCGCGCGGCACATCGTGGGGGTTCACCCCTTCCCGCGCGGGGACGTACCGCATCCTCGTCACCCCGCGGGATGCGGGGGGCCGCGCCGCGGGGCCGCCGTCGGGCGTCGTGGCGTGGGTGGCGGGCGAGGGGGCCGCGTGGGCGCGGTCCGACACCCACGTGCTGGATCTCGTGCCGGATCGCGCCCACTACGAACCCGGCGACGTCGCGCGGGTCCTCGTGCGCACCCCGCGTCCCGGCATGCACGCCCTGGTCACCATCGAGCGCGACGGCGTCGTGGAGCACGAGGTGCGGCGCCTCGCCTCCACGGCCGAGACCCTGCGCATCCCTGTCCGTCGCGACTGGCAGCCCAACGTGTTCGTGGGCGTCGTGGCCGTGGACGCCGCCGGCGCGCCGGAGGGACCGGAGGCGGGACGCCCCGGGGCCTGGTTCGGTGCCGCCCGCCTGGCCGTGTCCAGTGCCGATCGCCACCTCGGGGTCACACTGCGCCCGAAGGCCACCGAGTACCGTCCCGGCGACGAGGTGGAGCTAGACGTCATCGCGACCCGCGAAGGCCGTCCGCTTCGGGGAGGGCAGGTGCAGGCGTGGGCGGTCGACGCGGGGGTGCTCTCGTTGACCGGCTACGCGGTGCCCGACCCCTTCGCGACCTTCTACGCCATGCGCCCGTTGCGCGTCCGCACCGCGGACAACCGCAGCGACCTCTACGACCGTGCGCGGGCGCTCGCGAAAGGCGCGCCCGTGGGCGGCGGCGGAGGCGCGCAGGGTATGGACCCGCGGCGGAATTTCATCACCACGCCGTTCTGGTCGGGGCTTGTGGCCACCGACTCCGGCGGGCGCGCGCGGCTGCGCTTCCGTCTTCCCGACAACCTGACGACCTTTCGGCTCATGGCGGTCGTCGACGACGGCGCCGCGGCCTTCGGCGCGGGCGAGGCGGAGCTGCGCGTCCGGCGCCCGCTGATCGTCCGTCCTGCGTTGCCGCGCTTCGTGCGCCCGGGCGATTCGTTCCGTGGCGGCGTGGTGGTCCACAACGACACGGAGGCTCCCGTCGTGGCCCGCGTCGAGGCGGCGGTCACGGGCGCGACCGTCACCGGCGCCCCGGCCACCGTGGAGGTGCCGGCCGGCGGGGCGCGCGAGGTCAGCTTCGGCATGTCTGCGGACGTCGAGGGAAGGGTGGCCTACCGGTTTTCTGCGTCGACCGCGGACGGGGCGCTCCGCGATTCGGTGGAGGGAACGCTGCCCGTCCTCGACGCCCGGCCGGAGGAGCGGGTCGGAAGCGCCGGGACGACCACGGGTGAGGCGCGCGAGACCGTCGTTCCACCGAGGGATGCCGTCCCGAATCGCGGCGGGCTCGACGTGCGTGTGGCCGCGACCGCGCTCGTGGGAGTCGCCGGGAGCGTCGAGGAGCTGCTCGCCTATCCATGGTCCTGCGTCGAGCAGACCGGAAGCCGGATCCGCGCGCGACTTGCGGCCCTCACGGCCGGCGACCGCTTCCGCGCGGGCATGGATGTCGACGCGCTGCGGCACGGCGTGATCGACGAGCTCGGAGGTCTCGCGCGGTTCCGCTCCTACGAGGGATACGCCTACTGGCCGGGCCAGGACGTGGACGGGGTGGCCACGGCCTACGTGCTGGAGGTGCTTCGCGAGGCCCGTGACGCGGGGTTTGCGGTCGACGATCGCGCCTGGGAGCCCGCCGTGGAGGGCACCCGGCGCTGGATCCTCGGTGCGTCGTGGGACGAGGAGGAGCAGGCCCGGGCTGCGGCCGATCTTCCGCGTCGCATCCGCGGGGTGCTCGCGCTGCATCGCGCTGGACATTCCGACGCGGCTGTCGTGAACCGGCTCTGGGAGCGACGCAGGGGCATGTCGCGCGCGCAGTCGGCCATGCTCCTGGAACTCCTCGGAGACGACGTGCGGGGTCGCGCGCTGCTCACCGGGCTGGAGGGCGCCGTGGGGGTCGGCACGTCGTCCGCGCTCGTCCAGCCCGACGGGGGCTCGGAACGGTGGTTCGGCGCGGAGACACCGACGACGGCGTTCCTGCGGGCGCTCCTCGCGGTGCGGTCGGATCACCCGCTGCTGCCGCGGCTGGCTGGCGGCCTCGTGGGGGCACGCCGTGGCGGACGCTGGACCAACACCTGGACCACGGCCGAGAGCCTGCGGGCGCTCGTCGACTATGCGGCCCGGTTCGACGGCGGACCCGTGCGTGCCCGCGTGACCTACGGGCCGGCGAAGCTGATCGACCTCGGCCTCGGGCGCACGGGGCAGGCGCAGGCCTCGGTGCCGCTCGACGGGCTCGGTGCCGCGGAGCTGCGGGTGACCAGCGAGGGCGGGGGACGCCTGTACTACGACTCCACGCTGCGTTGGACGCCCCGCGTGCCGACCGCCCGCGAGGAAGGCTTCTCCGTGGCGCGTCGTTACGAGGTGCTCGAGGGGGATGCCGGTCCGAACGCCGCCCGTGCCGGCGCGATGCTGCGCGTGACGCTGACGGTCGTGACGCCGAAGGAGCACCAGGACGTGCTCCTCGTCGATCCTCTCCCGGCCGGTTTCGAGCCGATCGACCAGGGCTTTGCGACCGCGCCGACGCCGCACGGGGAGCTGGACGTCGACGCCGAATGGGTCTTCGACCGACGGGAAGTCCACGACGACCGCGTGGCGTGGTTCGCGGAGACCCTCCCCGCGGGGGTGCACGTGCTGTCGTACCGGGTGCGTGCGACCCGTGCGGGTGACTACACGCTCCCGCCCGCTGAGGTGTCGGCCATGTACGACCCCACCGCGTACGCGCGCGGCGCGTTCTCCCGCTTCGACGTGCGGGAGCGCTCCGCACCATGAATCCGCGGCGGCTCGGCCGCGCCGTCGTCGGAGCGGTCGCCGCCGTCGGGGTCGCCGCCTGCGTGTGGCCGTTGCCCTCCGACCTTCTCGCGCCCGTCGAGGGTCCGGAGGTCCAGGACCGGGAGGGACGCGTGCTGCAGGCGCGACCGACCGTGGAGGGGCTGCGCGCCGGCGAGGTCCGCAGGGTGCCGGCCGACCTCGCCCGGATGGTGCTCGCCGCCGAGGACCACCGATTCCGCTGGCATCCCGGTGTCGACCCGGTCGGCGTCGCACGGGCGGCCTGGGTGAACCTGCGCGCCGGACGTGTGCGCCAGGGCGGGTCCACGGTGACGCAGCAGCTCGCGCGGGCGCTCGTCCCGCGCCGACCGGGCCTGATCGGGAAGGTGTCGGAGGCGGTGCTGGCGGTCCGTCTGGAGGCCCACCTCGACAAGGACGCGATCCTCGCCGCCTACGTCTCCCGGATCTGGTATGGAAACGGGGTGCTCGGGGCCGAGCAGGCCGCGCGCGCGTACTTCGACAGCCCGCTCGCCGCGCTGTCGCTCGCCCAGTGCGCCACGCTGGCCGCGATCCCGCGACGACCGGCGGAGCTCGATCCGCTCGCTGCCCCCGCGCGCGTTCGTGCCGCACGGGATCGCGTGCTTCGGCGCGCCTTGGAGCTCGGTTGGATCCGCGTCGACCAGGCGTCGACCGCATTGGCGGAGCCCCTCGCGCTCCGCGCGGGCCGAAACCCCGGGGACGCGCCCCACGTCGTGCGGCGGATCGTGGCGGGTTCACCGCCCCGCGGGGGCGTGGTGCGCAGCTCCCTCGACGCGGCGTTGCAGCGCGACGTCGAGGGCATCGTTCGCCGGGAGTTGCGCGTCCTCGCGTCCCGTGACGTGTCGCAGGCCGCGGTGGTGGTGCTCGACACTGCCTCCCGCGAGGTGCTGGCGTACGTCGGCAGTGCCGACTGGCGCGCGCCCGACGGACAGGTGGACGGCGCCGTCGCGCTGCGAAGTCCCGGCAGCGCGCTCAAGCCGTTCGTGTACGGCCTGGCGCTCGAGCGCTCCGGTACGACGCTGGCCGACGTGCTGCCGGACATGCCCGGCACGTGGCGCACCCCCCACGGAAGCTGGCGTCCGCACAACTACCAGCGGACCGCGGGCGGTCCCGTGCGCATGCGCGCCGCCTTGGCCCAGAGCCTCAACCTCCCCGCCATCCGGCTCGTCGATTCGCTCGGGGTCGGGGCGGTCCTCGAGCGGTTGCGCGCGCTCGGCCTGGACACGCTCGACGACGCGCCGGCGCGCTATGGACTCGCCCTCGTGGTGGGAAGCGGCGAGGTCCGGCTGGACGCGCTCACCGCTGCCTACGCGGCGCTTTCCGACCAAGGACGGGTGGCCCCGCTCCGCCTTCGCGCGGATGCCCCGCGTGCGGCCCCGATCCCCGTGATGTCCCCGATCTCCGCGTTTCTCGTCTTCGACGCGCTCGATGACGACGATGCGCGTGCGGCCGCGTTCGGCCGCGGAACGGACCTCGAGCCGGGCTACCCCTGGGCGGCCAAGACGGGGACCAGCAGCGGATGGCGGGACAACTGGGCGTTCGGCACGAACCCCGCCGTCACCGTGGGCGTGTGGGTCGGCAATTTCGACGGACGGCCGATGGGGGAGGTCGGCGGGACGACCGGCGCCGCACCCATCCTTCGGCGCGTCGCGGACAGGGCGATGCAGGGCCGAAGCACCGCCGCGCCGCGTCCACCGCAGGACCCGGAGGGTGCGCCGCGCCTGACGCGCACGGCCGTGTGCCCGTTGTCCGGCGAGGGTGCGACGCGGTGGTGCGGGGGTGGACTTCAGGAGTGGATTCCCGCCGGAGCCGTGCGGGCAGCCTGCACCTGGCACGGGCCTTCCGGCACCACGGTGCCGGCGTTGTACGCTCCGTGGGCTGCCGCGAACGGGGCCTCGGTGGCGCCCGCCGCGGGGGCGCGCGCGCCGGTGGTGCAGTACCCCGCGCCCGGTGCCTCGTTCTGGCTCGACACCGCGCGACCCGCGTCGGAGCAGACCATCCCGTTGCGTGCCTCCGCCGCGGGCACGCAGGGTCGCTGGATCGTCGACGGGACGGTGGTGGCCGAGGTCGGGCCGCCGTTCACGGCGCGGTGGATCCCGACGCCCGGCGACCACCGCGTCACCGTGGAGGTGGACGGCGCGACGGCCTCGCCGGTGCGCATCTGGGTCGGCTCCGCGTCGGGGCGTTGAGCCACGCGGGTCGCGTCACGCGTGCGTCGTGCGGGATCCCGAGGATGCGGGTACGCTGTGGGGACACGTTGGAAGGGTGACCATGCCTGCCTCCCCCCTTGTCCTCGCGGTCGCGAGCCTGCTCGTCCCCGGCCTCGGCCAGTTCATCCTGGGACAGCGTTCAAAGGGTGCGGTGCTCATCGCGCTCGCCCTGTGCGGGTGCTGCGGCTCCGTGAAGACCCTCGGCCTGGGCGGCGTCTTCCTCGGTGCGTGGAACATCGTGTGCGCCATCGACGCCTACCTGCTGGGACAGAAGGTGGAGCGCGGCCGGCCCGTGGGGCCGTGGGAATGGTTCTAGCCGCTCCGGCCTACGCCACGTCGGCGTCGCGGACCTCGATGTCGCAACGCAGGTGCGCACGCGCGAACGCGAGCAACGCCGCCTCGTGCTGCCGGACCAGCGGTGTCCGGATCACGCCGATGCGGGCCTTGCGGTGGTCGGACGCGACGACGAGGACGTGCTGACCGAGGGGGGTGCCCATCGCGGGCATCACCTCCCAGCGCACGATGTCGCACCACGGGACCCGCATGCCGTCGTCGCCAGCCGCCTCGGCCCGTCGCCGCGCCGCCGTCGTCAGCAGGATGCTCGGGACCCACAGGGCGGTCGCATCGGCGCGCATCACGTCGGGTGCGCCGGACGGCGATGCACCGAAGGAGAGCACGCCCGTGTCATGCATGTCCGCGCGCATCGAGGGGGACAGCCGCGCGCGCAGCCGGGTCCGCCGGACGCCTGCGGCGATGGGCGTCGCCAGCAGCACGCATGCGATCGCGGCGACGGTCATCCCGAGCCACGGCCTGGCCGGTGCGGCGGCCGCTCCGAGCGTCAGGACCGCGGCCACCGTCGCAGCCCCGACGCATCCGAGCAGCGCGTACGGAACGCGATCGGACGGGTGCATCGCGACGCTGCCTCAACCCGCGGAGCGGACCGCTTCGTCGACCGTGATGGGTGCCTCGGTGTCGGACCACGCGAAGGGGATGCCAGGCCGGCGGTAGAGATTCGGCGGGATGGTCGGCGCGAGCTCCGCGTGGAGCTCCGGCAGCCGCGACCAGTGGAGGCCTGGCCGGGTGTGGTGGGCGGTGTGGTAGCCGAGGTTTCCGGTCGCCACGTTGTACCCGCGATGCAGGATGTTGTAGCTGGCCTGGGCGTGGTCTTCCGTCGAGAGGCCGGCGTGGTGGAAGTAGGTCGCCCACGCGGTGACGTAGAGCGACACCACCGACGGGAGGAACAGGACGAACAGCGCGTTGTAGGCGTTCCATGCGAACGCCGCCGCGAGCAGTACGAGGTGCAGCGCGCCCATGGCGAGGAAGACCCGCCGCTGTGACGGGTAGCGCGCGCCGACGCCCCACGCGCGCGGGTAGGCCGTGAGCGCCACGGTCGCCGCGTACTCGTGCTCTCCCATGACGGTCCCGTCGGGCCGCCGCCACGCGCTCTCGTCGAGGTCCTGGTCCAGGTAGTTCGGATGGTGCCCGACGACGTGATGCAGGAACCACGCGTGCGACGTGACCCCGGTCTGAAACCCGAACATCACCTCCAGCAGGCGGTTCGCCCAGGCCGGGCGCAGGAAGGACAGGTGCTGGTGATGATGGTTCCAGCAGCAGATCCAACCCTTCGGGATGATGCCGATCAGGAACCACACCGGCGGCAGCCACCAGGACGTCGCGAGCGCGAAGACGGCGAGGTCCGCGGCGAAGTACGCGGCGAACAGCGCGACGGGGACACGATCCTCGGGAAACCGGAACAGGCGCACGGAGGCTCCAGCAGGACCGTAGCCTAACCCACATGTCCGGCGGCGCGTCACCTCGGCCAACGATGGGCGGGGGCTTTGCCCGCCCCCCTCGCGGCCGCCGCCGGGCCGCTCAGGCGAGGGCTGCGCGTGCCGTCTCCAGCTTGGCCAGGGTCTCGCGGTCGGCGGCCAGCTCGGCGCGGGACTTCTCCAGCAGCGCCGCCGGTGCGCGCGCCACGAAGCCCTCGTTGCCGAGGCGCCCCTCCAGGAACGACACCGACTTGCGGACGCGTTCCAGCTCGCGGTCGAGACGCTCGCGCTCCTTCGCCACGTCGAGCACGCCTTCGAGCACCACGTGCAGTTCGTGTCCTCCCACCACCGCGGTCGCGGCGGACGCGGGCTTCGCGCCCCCGCCCAGCGTCACGCCTGCGAGGTCACGCAGGGCGGCGGCGTGGGGTGCCAACGCGACGCGGAGCGCCTCGTCGCACGTCGCGGCCAGGGGGACGCGCGGGGCGATCTCCTTCTCGCTCCGGATCCGCCGCACCGTGACGATCGCCTCCTGCAGGAGCGCGACCTCGGCGAGGGCCGCGTCGTCGCGCGGGAAGTCCGACGCCTTCGGCCACGCCTGCGTCACGCACGTGCCCGTCGTGCCGGGCAGGTTGCGCCAGAGCTCCTCCGCGAAGAACGGCATGAACGGCGAGAGCATCCGCGCGAGCGCGTGGAACACCGTCCAGAGCGTCCACCGCGCCGCGTCCTTCGCCGGGCCGTCCTCGCCGTAGAGGCTGGACTTGCTGAACTCCAGGTACCAGTCGCACAGCTCGTACCACGTGAAGGCGTAGATCTCCGCGGCGGCGTCGTTGAAGCGGTACGCGTCCAGCGCGGCGCGCACGCGCTCCACGCACGTCCCTGCGCGCGCGAGGATCCAGCGATCCATCGGTCCGAGCGCGGCGGGCGTCGCCGGGGCCTCCTTCACGTGCATGTGCAGGAACCGGTAGGCCTGCCACGCCTTGTTCTGGAACCGCACCCACGTCTCGACGCGCTTGTCGCTCCACAGGAGGTCGCGGCCCAGTCCGGCCAGTCCGATCAGGGTCATCCGGAACGCGTCGGCGCCGTGCGCCTCGATGGCCTGCAGCGGGTCGACGACGTTGCCCTTCGTCTTGGACATCTTGTCGCCGTTCTCGTCGCGGACGAGCCCGTGGATGTAGACGTCCTTGAACGGGACGTGTCCCATGTGGTGCAGCCCCATGAACATCATGCGGGCGACCCAGAAGAAGATGATGTCGAACCCGGTGACGAGGACGGCGGTCGGGTAGTACCGCGCGAGGTCGGGCGTCCGCTCCGGCCATCCGAGCGTGCTGAACGGCCACAGCGCGGAGCTGAACCAGGTGTCGAGCACGTCCTCGTCTTGCGACACCTCCGCGCTGCCGCAGCGGCCGCAGGCCGTCGCGTCCTCGCGGCTCACCGTGACACCGCCGCACGCGGCGCAGTGCCACGCCGGGATTCGGTGGCCCCACCAGAGTTGGCGGCTGATGCACCAGTCCTTCACGTCGCGCAGCCACGCGTAGTACGTGTTCTCCCACTGCGTCGGGTGGAACGTCGTGAAGCCGTGCTCCACCGCGCCGACGGCGGGCGTCGCGAGCGGCTTCATGCGCATGAACCACTGCGTCGACACCATCGGCTCGACCACGGCCCCGCTGCGCTGGCTCTTGGGCAGCGTCATCAGGTGCGGCTTCGCACCGCGGTCGAGGCCGAGCGCCGCGATGTCCTCCTTGATCTTCCGCCGCGCGACGAAGCGGTCGAGGCCCGCGTACGGCCCGCCCTCCGCGTTGACCTTCGCGTCCGCCGTGAAGATCACCAGCATCGGCAGGTTGTGGCGCTTGCCGACCTCGTGGTCGTTGAAGTCGTGCGCCGGCGTGACCTTCACCGCGCCGGTGCCGAACGCCGGATCGACGAGGATGGCGTCGCCCACGATGGGGATCGCACGATCCAGGAGCGGGTGGCGCACCGTCTTCCCGATGAGGTGCATGTAGCGCGGATCGTCGGGGTGCACGGCGACCGCCGTGTCGCCCAGCATCGTCTCCGGCCGCGTCGTGGCGACCACGATCTCGCCGCTGCCGTCGGAGAGCGGGTAGGCGAAGCTCCACAGCTCGCCCTGCACGTTCTCCTCGGTCTCGACCTCGAGGTCCGAGAGGGCGGTGAGTCCCACCGGGTCCCAGTTCACCAGCCGCGTGTCGCGGTAGATGAGCCCTTCCTCGTGGAGGCGCACGAAGTTCTCGCGGACGGCGCGCGAAAGGCCCTCGTCCATCGTGAAACGCTCGCGGCTCCAGTCGCAGCTCACGCCGAGGCGCTTGAGCTGCCGCACGATGGTGCCGCCGCTCTCGGCCTTCCAGCGCCACACGTGCTCGAGGAACGCGTCACGTCCGAGGTCCCGGCGCTCGATCCCCTGCGCCCGCAGCGTGCGCTCGACCACCCACTGCGTCGCGATCCCCGCGTGGTCCGTGCCCGGCAGCCAAAGGACGTTGAAGCCGTCCATGCGCTTCCAGCGGGCGAGCACGTCCTGGATGGCGTTGTTGAGCGCGTGCCCCATGTGCAGGCTGCCCGTCACGTTCGGCGGCGGGATGACGATGCAGTACGGGGCGCCCGGGGCGTCCGGGTCGGCACGGAAGACCGCGGACGCCTCCCACTCCGGGGCGTAGCGGGCAAAGGCGGCGTGCGGGTCGTAGTGGGCGGGAAGGGTCGTGTCGTCAGCGGCCACGGTCGTGTCTCCGGCCGGTCCCCTAACGCGGCTGGACCGTGGATCATGGGGCGGGGGGGCTGGCGCCGCCCCCCCGCAACGCCCCCCGCCCGCGCGGCGCCGTGCTAGACTGCGTCGTTCATCAGGAGCCCGTCCTGTCCACGCCGGAGGTCGCCGCAGAACGTCCTTCGTGGCGCGCCGCGCCCGTCGTGGCGCTCGTCGTGGACAGTGCGGTCATGGCGCACATGTTCGCGTCCGCCGTCGCGGCGGAGGGTGCCGTGTCCGAGCGCGTCGACAGCGGTGCAGGGCTGCTGGAGCGGCTCGTCGCGGCGCGCCCACGGGTCATCGTCGTGCGACGGACGCTCGATCATGCCGACGGGATCGACGTGATCCGCAGCATTCGGACCCATCCGGCGCTCCGCCGCGCGCGGATCCTCGTGGCGAGCGCGGATCCGTCGACCGCAGCGGAGGTCCTGGCGGCCGGGGCGCACGGCTTCCTGCGCGTGCCGTGTTCCCAGGAGGAGGCACGCGCCACCCTGCGCGCGCACCTGGCCTCGCGTCCGCGGATCCTCGTCGTCGATGATTCGCGGGCCCAGCGGCTGCTGGTGATGCCCGCGCTGCGTCAGGAGGGCTGGGAGGTCCTGGAGGCCGATGACGGGCGCCACGCCCTGGAGGTCCTGCGGAACGCAGGGGACGTGGACCTCGTGATCAGCGACGTGGAGATGCCGCACATGGATGGGTTCGCCCTGTGCGCCACGCTCAAGGGTACGCCGGGGACGGCCCATGTCCCGGTCATCCTTCTCACGCACCTCGATGGTAACGACGCCATCGCGCGCGGTTTCGACGCCGGGGCCAACGACTATCTGGCAAAGCCCGTGGTGCTGCCGGAGCTGGTGTCGCGCGCGCGGCCGCTGCTCGAGCCGCCGGACACGCGTCGATCCGAGCGCATCGTGGTCGTGGATGACGACGCGCTGCGGCGTGTCGCGCAGCAGGTCGCGCTGGAGTCGCAAGGCTTCGACGTCATCGCCTGTGAGGGACCGGAGGATGCGCTGGCGCGCCTCGCGCAGCAGGACGCCACCCTTGCGATCATCGACGCCGGGACGGCCGCGTACGACGGCGTCGCGTTCATCCGGCGCCTGCGCACCGAGCCCGTCATCGCCGCGCTCCCGGTGGTGCTCGTCACCGGTCGGCGCGGACGTGCGGATGACGTGCGCGCGACGAGCGCGGGCGTGCAGGCCATCGTCTCGCGTCCCTACACCCCCGACCGGCTCGTGGCCGTCGTGGAGCGCGTGCTCGCCGAGGCACGCGCGGCGCGCCAGCGCGCCATGCTGCGGCGCTACCTCTCCGGGGAGGCCCTGGCCGCCGTGGAGCGCTTCGTCGAGACGGGGCGCACCGATCCGCGCGCCGCGACGCGTCACCGATCCATCCTCTTCGCCGATCTCGCGGGCTTCACGGCCCTCTGCGAGCGCCTGGACGCCGCGTCGGTCGTGTCGGTGCTCAATCGGTTCTTCGACGTCGTCGTCCCGGTGCTCGTGCGACACGGTGCGTCCATCGACAAGCTCATCGGGGACTGCGTCATGGCGGTCTACGACGGTGGCGGGCCGGGGGCGCTGGATGCCGCCCAGGGGGCGCGCGAGCTGGTCGGGGAGGTCATGCCCGCGCTGCGCGCGGAGTTGGGTCTCGAGCTCCACCTCCGCGTGGGAATCGAATCCGGGGACGTCGTGGTCGGAGACATTGGCAGCGAGGCGTTCCGCCGCGACTGGACCGTCATCGGCGACGCGGTGAACGTGGCGCAGCGCGTGCAGGGGGCGGCGGAGGTCGACGAGGTGCTCCTGGGGCCGGGCGCCTCTGAACTCCTTGCGGGCGCCGTCGCCCTGGGGCCCCCGCGCGTGCTGCAGGTCAAGGGCCGGGCGGCCCCGGTGGCGGTGCGCCCGCTGCGGTAGCTACCCGCGCGTGGCCACGCGCTCCGCCGCCATGCGCCAGGCCATCCGTGCGGCGAACCATGCGCCGTCGAGCGGTCCATGCATGCTGCGACCCCCGATCCGGGCGCGCATCGGCACGTGGAGCTCCCGCACGCGCAGGCCGGCGCGCACGGCGCGCACGAGGAGATTTCCGTCGAGCATGTCCTCGGGAAGCCCGTCGAGGAGCGACTCCAGTGCCCGCGGCCCCCATGCGCGGTAGCCGCTCGTGACGTCGGTGAGACGCGTGCCGCACAGCGCGGTGCCCCAGGCCGAGAGGGCCGTCACCGCGGCGCGCCGTGCGACGGGCACCGGGTACCCGGGATCGCCGAGAAACCGGCTCGCAATCACCAGATCGGCGTCCTCCAACGCGGCATGCAGCGTGGGGATGGCCTCGGCGGGGTGCTGTCCGTCGGCGTCGAGCTGGATGACCCACCCCGCGTCGTGGCGCTGCGCGTGTCGCAGGCCCACTGCGAGCGCGCGCGCGTAGCCCGGGGAGGCGTGCAGCACGTGCGCGCCGGCTGTGGTCGCCTGTTCGGCCGTGTCATCGTCGCACCCGTTCGCCACGACCACGATCGGCGCGCCCGCGCCGAAGCGCCGCGCGCTCCGCACCACGTCGCCGATCCGTGGCCCCTCGTTCCGCGCGGGGATCACGATCACGCGCGGGCCCGCCCCGTCACCCGAACATGCGGCTCATGTGGCGCGCCGCCTGCTTGTGCCACCAGTCCCAGTCGTGGCGGCTTTCGCGACCCCAAATGTCGGTGAGGTTCGGGATGCCCTTGCGGTCCAGAAGTTGGCCGAGCGCCACGGTCTCCTCGATGCAGCCCTCCTCGTAGGCGCCTTGCCCGCAGACGAGCGTGAGGTGCGTGCCGCGCTGCACGCGCGCGAGGGCCTCGCCGGACATGTTCGCCACGTAGGCGAGGGGGTTGTTGAAGTACACGTCCAGGTTGTTCTCGCCGCCGGTGAGCGCCGTCGCGAGGTATCGGCCGCTCATGCACAGCGCGCGGCGGAAGGTCTCGGGGTGCTTCAGCGCGAAGTTGGCCGCGTACATCGCCCCGAGGCTGCAGCCCGTGACGGTCAGCGGCACGTCGGCACCGCGGCAGTCCTCGCGGATGAACGGCACGAGCGTGGAGAGCACGAACTGCTCGTACGCGAGGTGGGCGCGCATGCGATCGGCGAGCGGGCTCTCCTTGCGCGTCCACGCCTCCGCGACATTGCTCTCGGGGCAGTACAGCTTGATGCGCCCCCGGGCGATCAGCGGCTCGAGGACCCCGAGCATGCCCTGCTTGTCCCACTCGTGCGCGAACCCTGCGGCGGAGGGGAACGCGAGGACGGGAAGCCCGAAGTGCCCGTAGCACCACAGGTGGACCTTTCGACCCATGTGCGGGCTTTCGAGGGTGAGGTGTCGTCCGTTCACGGTGCGCTCCGGTTGGGTCGCTCGCGCCTATCACGCGCGTGCAGGCCCGGCGGGTACGCGCTCCACCCGCAGGAGGCCCTTCCGGTTCAGCACCACGTTGTACCGGGCCAGGCGGCCTGCGTCGCGGACGATCGCGGTGACCATGTAGACCTTCGCCGCGCGGATGCGGGCCACCGTCCCGTCGTGCTGCACCTGGGACAGCGCGCGGGTCGGCTCGTCCATCCGCCGGAGCCACCGCTGCACGTGGAAGCGCAGAATCTCGTCGACCGCGTCCATCTCGGCGGGAGCGCCATCCCGCCGCAGCCACGCGCTGCGACGGTAGTGGATGATGTCCTCGCGGTCACGCTCACTGGCGGTCAGGGCCTCCTCCCCGAGGCTCCGGAGCGCCGCGACGTCGGGCGGGGTCTCCGACGGACGCAGCAGTCGCACCGTCTCCTCCACCGATCCGAGCGGGCCCGCCTCCGAGACGAGGTCGATCCGCCGGTCGTGCAGCCAGCGGGGGATGCCCTGGGCGAACCAGCCCTTGAGCCACTCCTTCATGCGGTCCTTGAGGATGTAGCCTCCGACCGCCGTGGTCACGAACGTGAACAGCGCGGGTCCCGATCCGGGCCCGGTCGGGACGCCCACGGTCCACATGGTCCACAGTTGCAGCGAGACGGCCACGAGCATCGCCAGCGCGGCGGCGAGGCCGAAGAGAAGGTCCTGCACGTGCTGCGTGCGGCGCGAATGTTCAAGGCGCACGTGCAGCACGGCCAGCACGAACTTCTTGAGCGCGTTCATGCGGGTCACGAAACGCTCGTGCTGGGCGTCGTCCGCGGGGTCCAGCGTACCTTGGAGGCCCCCGTCCGCCCGCGCGGCGGTCTCCGCGCGGATCGCGTCGCGTAGCGAAGCCGCGACGCCAGGGTCCTGATCGGCCCACGCGGCAAGCAGCGCATACCAGCCCTCGATGGCCTGCTGCGACAGGTAGTCCTCCAGCGCGGCGAGCGTGGACGGCCATGGTGCGGGCGCGGTGGCGCCGGTGGCGCGGAGGTCCCGGAAGCGTCGCAGCGCGTCGCGGCCGGTCGAGACGTGGCGGGCGAGCGCGTCCGCGGCATGCGTCTCGCGCGGCATGGAGGCACGGGTCCCGTCCCGCTGCACGGCCCGGAACATCGCCGCGAAGAGCCGAAGGTCCCGCTCGAGCGCGACCGGATCGGCCGCCGTCCCGGACAGCGCCGCCAGGCGCGCCTGGAACGCGCCGATGCGCTCGAGGATGGCGTCGCGGGGCATGCGCGGGGTGTGGAAGCGCACGTAGGCCGTCAGGTCCCGGTAGAAGGCCTCCTTGTGGAAGACGGGCTCGTCCAGTCCAAGCTGGCCGGGCACCCAGAACCACAGCTCGAGCGTGCTCGGCCCGGGGGCGTCGATCGGGATGTCGCGCTTGAGCTCGAGCTGAAAGTGGTCGTGGATTCGAAGCTGCGACAACGCGGGCGCGTCCGTGTGGTGAGGAGCATGTATCGCACGCGGTCGCGCTGTCACGCGCGGCGGATGCGCACCACGCGGCCGATCAGGCCCTCCGGGACGCTGCGTCCGTCGGGCGTCAGCAGCTCCGTCCTGCGGCCGACTCCCTGCACGACGCGCACGCCGTCGGTGGTCTCCACGAACCCCTTCGTCCGGACGCCCCGCCGCGCGTGGATCCAGGCCTGGGCGTCCTCCGGCGTCAGTCCGGCCGGGACCGCCAGCTCCTCGGCGACCCACGCATCATGGTGGTCGTGTCGGTGCGTGCAGCGGTCCCCCGGCGCGTGGTCGCAGGCAGGATGGGAGGAGGGCGGCGCCGGCGTACGGCGCGAGGTGCCAATCCATCGGTCGGCGTCCGGAAAGAGCACGTCCGGGTCGACGCTCCCGTGGGCGGCACGCAGCACGGGTGCGTCCTCGTTCATGGCGCGGAGGCGTGCCTCCAGCTCGGGGAGGCTCGTGGCGTCGACGAGATCGGTCTTGTGGAGGAGCAGCAGATCCGCACTGCCGACCTGATCCTCGAACGTGCCGTCGAGCTCCTCGCCGTCCCGGACGCGTTCGGCATCCACGACGACGACCACCGCCTCGTCTCCCACCCACGCGCTGGTCGGCGGGCGGTAGAAGTTGAGCTGCGTCTCGTAGGGCAGCGCGAGTCCGCTCGTCTCGATGACGATCCAGTCCGGATCGACCTCGTCGCGCAGGGCCTCGAGCGTCTCCGTCAGCTCGTCGCTCAGCTCGCAGCACACGCAGCCGCCGGCCAGTTCCACGAAGCGCTCGCCGCCGCCCTTGAGCAGCGCCTCGTCGATGCCGAGCGCGCCGAACTCGTTGGACACGACGGCGACGCGCAGCCCGCGCGCCTGGGCGTGCCCGAGCAGCGAACGGACCAGCGTCGTCTTGCCGCTGCCAAGGAATCCGGACACCACCAGGATGGGAATGCGACGCACGGCACCGATGCTAGGCACCATCGGGCGCCTCGTCGCGCAGGAACAGCGTCACCGGTGCGTGATCGCTCGGCTGCGTGGCACCGCTCGCGCGCGCGTCCAGATCGATGGACACGTCGAGAATCCGCGTCGCCAGCGGTGTGCTCACGAGGTGGTGGTCGATCCGCAGGCCCTTGTCCTGCGCGAACATGTCGCCGCGGTAGTCCCACCAGGTGTAGCGTCCCGGGCGGCCGTCCACGCGCCGGAGCGCGTCCACGTAGCCCAGGTCCAGCAGCCGCTGGAGGCGGGCCCGCTCGGGTGCGCTGACGAGCACCTGGCCGGCCCATCCGGCCGGGTCGTGGCAGTCCGCGTCCGTCGGCGCGATGTTGAAGTCGCCGCAGATCACGGTCGGCGCGCTGGCGAGAGGCGCCGCGGTCTCCGCGAGCGTGTCCAGCCACGCGAGCTTGTAGGGGTACTTGTCGGACGTGAGGTCGCCCCCGTTCGGCACGTACAGGTTGAGGACGCGCACGCCCGCGATCGTGGCGGCGATTCCGCGGGCCTGCGGGTCCGAGGGGTCGGGAAGGCCGCGCACCACCTCCGTCATGGGGAGCCGCGAGACGATGGCGACGCCGTTGTAGGTCTTCTGTCCGTGGCTCGCGACGGTGTAGCCGCGCGCGACGAAGGGGAGGTGCGGCACGTCCGCGTCCACGCACTTGATCTCCTGCAGGCACAGCACGTCCGGACGGTGCGCGTCGAGCCACGCCAGGACCCGGTCGAGCCGCACGCGCAGGGAGTTCACGTTCCAGGTGGTGACGTTCATGCGCGGCCTCCTCGTTGCGGGCTGCGCTCCCGGTTACCCGGGCGGGGTGCTCCGGAGCAACCGCGTGCCTCTTTCCTCGCTGACCCTGATCGCACTCCTGCAGAGCCCCTACGCAGACGCCGCCGAGGTGACGGGACAGATTCGGGGCGAGGTCGTGGATGCCGACGGGCTCGCCATCCCCGGTGTGGCCATCTCCGTGCGAGGGACCAACCTGATCGGCGGCGCGACCGCGACGACCGACGAGAACGGCGCCTACCGCCTGCCGGCGCTCCCGGCCGGTGAGTACAAGGTGGAGGCGCGCAAGGAAGGGTTCCTCCCGTACCAGGCGACCGGCGTCCGCGTCGCGACGGGACAGACCACGGGCCTCGACATCGGCCTCACGCTCGCGGTGGGCACGGAGGAGTTGACGGTCCAGGAGGTCAAGCCTGCCCTGGACGTGCAGCGCGTCTCGTCGGGCGCCGTCCTGAGCCGCGAGAACCTGCGGGACATTCCCAACCCGGGGCGCGATTACCAGTCCGCGACCTCGGTCGCCCCTGGCGTCGTCGGCTCCGGCAACGTGCACGCGCGCGGCGGGTTCGACAACGGCAACCAGTTCTACATCGACGGCGTGAACAACACCGATCCGGTCACCGGCACGTTCAGCCAGAACATGAATTTCGACGCCATCGAGGAACTCCAGGTGGTGACCGGCGGCATGGACGCCGAGTACGGCCGCAGCCTCGGCGGGGCCGTCAACATCATCACGCGCTCGGGCGGGAACACCTTCCAGGGCGATGCCCAGATGCTCTACAGCAGCGAGCGCACACGCCTGTACACGCCCCTTCCCGGGGAGCCGGAGGTGGCCCCGTACCTCGCGGCGAGCCTGGCCATGAACCTGGGGGGCCCCATCGTCAAGGATCGCCTCTGGTTCTTCACCAGCGTGCAGACCAACCGCCGCACCGAGGCCACGCCCGTCGACGACGCGGTGCGTCGTCCCGCGGACCAGCCCATGGCACCGCGGGAATGGCGCTCGGTGTACTACTTCGGAAAGCTCACCTGGCGTCCCTCCGACCAGCATCGCGTGTGGCTGCAGGTGCAGGGCGACCCCTCGGACATCGAGAACGGCGAGCAGGACCCGTACACGTTGCCGAAGGGCGAGACGATTCAGCAGCAAGGCGGCTGGATCGCCAGCCTCGGGCATCTGTGGACGCCGTCCGACACGAACCTCGTGCAGACCCAGGTGTACGCGCAGAGCGGGCACATCTCGTACTTCCCCGTCGGGTGCCGCGACGCCGCGGACGTGGCCGCGTGCACGCGCGGCGCCGATGACGCGTGGCTCGCGTACTCGCCGGACGCCTTCAACGCGGGGCAGTTCCCGTACGCCTACCTGAGCAAGCGCTCGCGCGGCTCGATCACGTCGAGCTGGACGCGCTTCTTCACGGCCATGGGCGAGCATCAGGCCAAGCTCGGCGTCCAGGTCGAACGGATGCTCAGCGACGAGATCTTCCCGGGCGTCACGGCCGTGACGTACAAGGATTACACGACAGAACCGGACGACCTCGACGGGTACGTCCCGGTCTACCAGCAGCGCAACGACAACGAGATGGAGACGGTCCTCCGCGGTACGCTCGCGAGCGCGTACCTGCAGGACGTGTGGAATCCCGTGGAGCGTCTCACCCTGCGTCCCGGCGTGCGTTGGGACTGGGCGTCGCTCCAGAACGACGTCGGTGAGACGGCGTTCCAGAGCGGGACGGTGAGCCCGCGGTTCGGTGTCGCCTATGACCTCACCAACGACGGAAAGACCAGTCTCCACGGGTACTACGGCCGTTTCTACGACACCGGATTCCTGGCGGTGTCGGACCTGATGAACCGCCGGAGCCGCGGGTACGGCCTGTACGCGTGGGAGGACGGCGCGTGGTCCGAGGAGCCCGTCTACGCGGTGGCACCGTACGGCATCGTCCACGATGACCTCAAGAACCCCCGGTCCGACGAGTTCGATCTCGGCATCGGGCGCGACCTGGGCGACGGCTGGGCCATGGACGCCACGTTCACCTACGAGGTCGCGCGGAACTTCTGGGAGGACGATGAGGTGAACCTGTTGTGGAACGCCGACGGCACCGACGTCATCGGCACGCGCAACGGGCGCAACGAGGCGATCTTCCGGCTCCGCACGCCGGATGCCGCATTCACGGAGTACACGAGCGTCGAGCTGACGGGGTCGCGTCAGTTCGACAACTTCGGCATGGTCGCGAGCTACACGTGGTCGAAGGCGTACGGGACCAACGACAGCCAGTTCGCCACGGGCACCTTCGACATCGCGCAGCAGCGACCGTACGAGACGGGCCTGCTCTCGTTCGACACCACCCACGCCATCAAGGTGGCCGGTTCATGGCGCGACGCGGAGATGACCCGGCTGGGCGACGATGTCGCGGTCGGCTGGCTCGCGGGCTGGAACGTGCAGGCGGCATCCGGCTCGCCCTATCGTCCGCTCTACTACAACCGGTACTACCAGGACTGGGTCAACTACGGGCAGGCCCTCGACGACTCCTATCGACTGCCGATGGTCGCGCAGACCGACCTCAAGACCGGCCTGACCGTCGCCATCGGGCGCAGCCGGTTCGACCTCACCGCCGAGTGCTTCAACGTCTTCAACGACCGCACCGTGACGGACGTCGAGACGACCCTGGGCAACGAAGCCGGTGACGGCGTCTACGTCGACGATACGGGCTACCCCATCTTCGGGCGTCCTCTGACGCGGCAGGATCCGCGCTCCTTCCAGTTCGGCCTTCGCGGGGAGTTCTGAGACATGGCAAGCCATCTCATCGCGTTGACCCTTCTCGCGTGCGGCGCTCCCGAGTCCGGCATCGATGACACCGTGCTCGTGGGCACGGCGCGCATCCTTCCCCGGCTGGTCGACGAGGGGGAGGGGTCGGCGGCGTCGAACGATGTCCCCGAGGCGGCCATGCCCCTCGGCGCGGGCGGCGGCACCGACCTCGGTCTGGCGCCCGTGATCCTGCGGGGCAGCACGGCGTCCTTCCCCACCGAGACGGAGCCCGCCGGCGACGTCGATCACTTCCAGTTCCTTCCGTTCGCGGCAGGGACCTTGACGCTGACCGTCGACGTGGCCGGAGCGGGTCACGACTACGCCGTGGGCGTGTACGACGTGGAGACGGGCGATCCTGCCGCCGGGGAGGGCGTGCTTGCGTGGGAGGAGACGTCCGGTGCCTCGCACGTGGAGCTCACGGTCGACACCGATGGCGCACGCATGCTGGGCGTGGTCGTGTGGGGGATCACCGGACCGGAGGGTGCCGTCGATGTACCCTGGCGGGTGCGGATCACGGGCGCCGACCCCGCGTCGGTGGACGTGCTTGTGGGCGCCTACGGCGCGCCCGACGGGGACGCGGGCACCCTGCCGCTGGCGGGAGCGTCCGTCACGGACTGGACGTGGGACGACGCGACGTCCAGCTGGAGCGGGGGCTACGTGATGTACGGCCTGCGCGCGGTCTCGATGCGTGCCGACGACGACACCGGCGATGACATCCTTCCGCCGCCCGACGTGCGGGAGGGCGCGGACGTCGTGTACCTCCGCGGCGGGACGATGCCGGACCTGCTGACCCCTCCCGCGCCCGGTGACCTGACCCGGCGCGAAGCCGTGGAGGTGAACGTGACGGGGGGACGCCAGGTGCTCTCCGAGGTGGTCGAACTCGACTGGACGGTGCCGCGGCGGGTCGGCGCGCGGTGGGCCGAGACGGGCGACAGCGACGGCGTCTTCGGCGAGGTGGACGGGACGTGGAGCCTCGACACGACGGGGGTCGTGGCGCAGGACCTTGGGGAAGCTTCGCCCGCGGACTGGTCCGACCTGCTGGACGGTGTCATCGACTTCGCCCCGGATGTGGTCGGGTGGGACGGCAACGACGTGGATGTCTACGCGTTCACCGTGCCGGAGACCCTCGGCGTCTCCATGACCGTGTCGTGGTCGGACCCGACGATGGATCTGGACGCCGGTGTGTTCGGAGATGCCTTCGGGGACGGCAGCCACGTGGACCTGTTCAGCCTCGGCGAGACGTATTGCGCCACGAGCGACAACCCCGAGGTCTGCGAGACGGGCATGGACGTCGTGCTCGACCCTGGCCAGACCTACTACCTTGCCGTCGCGGGCTACTCCGGCGCGGGCCCGATGCCGTACCGCGTCGAGCTGTCCTGGTTCGTGCCCTGACGCTCCTCCTCTCAGCGCTGGTGCTGGCGTGCCGTGACGCGGTGGTGGTGCCGGATGCTCCCGATCAGGCCACGCCGCTGCGGGCCGCGGAGGTAGACCCGTTCATCGGCACCGGCGGGCGGGGATACCGTGTCGGAAGCGGCACGCCGGCTGCGTCGTACCCCTTCGGGCTGGTGAAGGTCGGGCCCGACACGTCGGTCGACGGGGCCATGCTGCCGTTCTACCACTGCGCCGGCTACCACCACGACGACACCCATGTGGAGGGCTTCTCCCACCTCCACCTTCCCGGTGTCGGGCTTCCCGACTACGGGACGGTGCAGCTGATGCCGGTCGACGGGTGGACCGCGGAGCGCCGGACACGCGCCGGGCGTCGCCGTGCGTTCTCCCACGCGGACGAAATCGCGCGGCCGGGATGGTACGAGGTGCGTCTTGCCGACGGGATGCGGGCGGCCATGTCCGCCACCCGGCACGGTGCGCACCATCGCTACGCGTTCCCCGATACCGTGGCCGATCCCGTCGTGGTGTTCGATCTCGGCCAGGTCCTGGGTGGAGAGTCGCTGGGTGGGCACATCGAGGTGGACGCGTCCCGCGGGATGCTGCGCGGGTGGAGCCGGACCCGTGGTTCCTTCACGTCCGATCTTCGGACCTACATGGTCGCCGAGGTCGATGGCGGGTTCGAACGCTTCGGTACGTGGGGAGACGATGTCGGTGAGATGTCTCGTGTCTCGGCGCAGGGTGCGTCCGTCGGCGGATGGATCGCGCCGAGACTCGGCGAATCACGGTATGTGTCGATACGTATCGGCATCTCGCTGACGAGTCTCGAGGCCGCGGAGGCCAACCTGCGCGCCGAGTTGCCCGCGCAGTCCCTGGAGCAGACCGCCGATGCCGCGATGCGGGCGTGGGACGAGGCGCTTTCGGGGGTGCGGGTCGGTGCGATGGACGCCACCGCGCGCCGCATGGCGGCGAGTGCGCTGTGGCGGACGTTCGCCCTGCCGCAGGAGCACGGCGATGCGGACGGAGGCTACGTCGGGTTCGACGGCGACCGTCACGTCGCGGACGGATGGGTGTATCGCTCGGACATGTCGCTGTGGGACACCTACCGCACGGTCCACCCCCTTCTCGCCCTGATCGCCCCCGAGCGGGCGCGTGACGCGGCGCGCAGCCTGCTGGCGATGGCCGAGCAGGGTGGAGCCCTTCCACGTTGGCCCGCGGCGGGCGGGGACGGCGGCAGCATGGTCGGCGCCCCGGCGGACATCGTGCTGGCCGACGCCGTGCTGCGGGATGTCGACGACATCGGGATCGAGGCCGCCTGGCCGCGCGTGCGGGACCAGGCACGCGGCATCGGAGATGTTCCGTACAACGCTCGTCCTGGCCTCGAGGACATCGACACCCTCGGCTACCTTCCGTCCGAGCGGTGGGGAGGCAGCGTGGCGTGGCTGCAGGAGCTGGGGTGGGCGGACGCGGCCCTCGCGGGGCTGGCGGCGCGGCTCGGCGAGCCCGATGACACAGCGTTTTTCGACGCGCGCGCGCGGACGTTCGCGAACGTGTACGACCCGGAGACGGGCTTTTTCCGTGGACGCCGCGGCGACGGCACCTTCGAGGCGGACTTCGATCCGCTCGTGTGGCAGGAGCCCTACGTCGAGGGCAACGCGTGGCAATACCTGTGGATGCCTTTTCCGCGTTGGGAGCAGCTCGGACAGCTCCTGGGCGGCCCGGAGGCCGCGCGGGCGCGCCTGGACACCCTCTTCGAAGGGGCCGCGCACGAGGGCGTGTCGGTCCTGCCGCAGACCTGGTACTGGCACGGGAACGAGCCGGACATCCATGCCGCGTGGCTCTACACGCTCTGGGGCGACCGAGACGCCACGTGGCGCTGGGTGCGCTGGATCGCAGCGAACCACTACGCCGACGCGCCCGCCGGATTGCCGGGAAACGATGACGGGGGAACGCTGTCGGCGTGGTACCTGCTCGCGGGGTTCGGCCTGTTCCCGATCGCGGGGACGGACGGGTGGGTGCCGTCCGCGCCGTTGTTCCCGCTCGTGGAGCTGCCCGTGCCGGGCGGGACGCTCACGGTACGACGCGAGGGGGAGGGGGAGCACGTCGCGTCGGTGACGCTCGACGGGACGCCCCTCGAAGGCCCCGTGATCCCGCATGCCACGCTCGCGTCGGGCGGCGAGCTGGTCGTCACGCTCTCTCCGTAGGCACCGACGGGGGAGGCGTTGCGGAGGGGGTGTCCCCCTCCGCCCCCTCACGTTTCGAAGCGGTACCCCGTGCCGTGGATGGTGAGGATGTGCCGCGGGTCGCTGGGAACGTCCTCGACCTTCTTGCGGAGCTTCAGGATCTGGTTGTCGACGGTGCGCGTCGCCATCGCCGGCGAGTAGCCCCACACGTTCTGCAGCAGCTCCTCGCGGCTCACGTCGCGGCCGCGGTGGGCGATGAGGTACGCGAGCACGCCGGCCTCGTGGGTCGTCATGCGTTGCTCCTCTCCGCCGCGGAGCAGGACGCGGCGGCGCAGGTCCACCTCGTTGCGGCCGAAGGCTAACAGGTCGGGGGGCCGCGGGATGGCCGGACGGGTACGCAGTCGGGCGCGCACGCGCGCGATGAGCTCGCGGAGCGAGAAGGGCTTGACGACGTAGTCGTCGGCGCCGGCCTCGAGGCCGCTGACCCGGTCCGCCTCGGCCGCGCGCGCCGTGAGGAGGATGACCGGAAGCTCGGGGTGCTCGGCCTTCACCCGGCGCAGGACGGCGAGGCCGTCCATGCCGGGGAGCATCACGTCGAGGACGAGGATGTCGGGCGGATCATCGTCGATGCTGGCGAGGGCCGACTCGCCGTTGTCGACGTGGGAGACCTGGAACTGCTCGTGCTCCAGCGCGCTGGTGAGCCCCATCGCGAGAGTCTCATCGTCCTCGACCACCAGGATGCTAGCGCCGATTGCGTCCATTCAGATCCTCCTCCGGATGCGGATCACGAAGCGCGTCCCGCCGTCCGGGCTCTCGCGGCACTCTACCTTCCCCCGATGCGCGCGGGCCGCCTCCGCGACAAATGCTAACCCCAGGCCGTGTCCGCCCGCGCGACCGCGTCCGGGGCCCTCGACGCGGATGAAGCGCTCGAAGATGGCGCGTCGTCGGTCGGCCGGGACACCGATGCCGTTGTCGATGACCTCCAGCGTGACCCATCGACGATCGGCGCGCAGCACGACGGTCGCCTTCGCGGCGTGCTCCGTGGAGCGGTACTTCAGGGCGTTGTCCAGCAGGTTCGACACGGCGTCGCGGAGCTGGATGGGGCGGACGGTGGCGAGCACCTCGCCTTCGGGCAGGTCCAGCGCGAGGGTCGCGCGCTGCTGCTCGTAGTGGGGACGCCACCGCTCGGCGAGGCTCCGTACCAACGCGGCCAGGTCCGTGGTCTCGGGCCGCTCCTCCAGGGGGCGCGCGGCGGCGCGGATCACCTCGTCCAGCCGCAGTCCGAGGCGTTCCGCCTCCTTCACGATCTGCTGCGCGAAGCGCGCGCGCTGCTCGGCGTCCCGAAACGCGCCCAGCTCGAGGTTCTCGGCCATGAGCCGGATGCCGGCCAGGGGCGTCTTCAGCTCGTGGGTCACGCGGGTCATGAACTCGCGCTGCTGCGCGAGGAGGCGGTCCTGGCGGCGATCCGTGGCGATGAGTCCGAGCAGCGCGAGCACGCCGGTGACGAGGCCCAGCAGCACCGGCGCGAGCTGCGCCCCCTGCACGCGGCGTCCGGACGCGTCGTCGACGCTGCCGGCCGTCAAGCCCACGCGCAGCTGCGGCAACAGGTGGGTGAACGCCAGCTCCACCTGCAGCGGACCGGCCGCGCCGGCGAGCACGCGTCCCGTCGGGTCGCGCACGGAGAGGTGGTGGCGCAGGGGCCCGGGAGCACGCGCGAGCAGGGAGGCGATCAACGTCGGTTGGTCGAGCTGCAGTCCGACGAGCGTTCCGTCGTCCAGGCGTGCGTACGACAAGAGCCACGGGGGGTCGCTGTAGGGGTCCGCCAGCAGGCGGGGACCGTCGCGAAGCAGGGGCACGTCGCGGGGGGTCCACGTCCGGTCGCGCACCTCCTGCCACAGCGCGAGCCGTCGCTGGGCGCGCAGCCACGCCTCGTCGTCGTCGGTGGCCAGGGCGGGACCCCCGAAGGTGCGCAGGTCGTGGGCCACGGGCCAGGCGTAGAGGGGCAGCAGGTGTTCGAGTTCCGGCCCGTTCAGCACGAGGATCTCGAGCGCGAGCGTGAGCGCGCGGCGCTCGGCGGCCTCGGAGCGGCCCAGGGCGTCGAGCGCGCGCGCGTGCTCGAGGCGCAAGGCCACGAGCCGACGGGCGTCGAGGCCCGCTTCGCCGGCACGGTGGAGCGGGGTGAGGAGGAGCGGTCCGAGACGCGCGATCACCCGCTCCGCGGCCGCGGGCTGCTCGGCGTTCAGGTAGAGCTCCGCGGCCTCCGAGGTGGCGAGCAGCCGGACGGCGGGATCACGGTGCGTGGCGCAGGCCTCGTAGCGGGCCGCCGCGTCGGCCGGCGCGCCGCGCGTCGCCGCGAGACTGGCGCGTCGCACGCACGGGTCGCGCCGGAGCCGTGGAAGGTCCTCGACGCTGTGGGCCGGCGGCCAGTTCACGGTGCCGGGCTCCCAGGCGTAGAAGGCGTCGAACCACGGCACGTTGTCCCGCAGGAACCGCTCGCGGAGCTCCACGTCCTCCCCGGCCGCGAGTTCTGCGAGCCAGAGCGCGCCGCGCTCTCCCACCGCCGTCTCCCACTGCTCGACGAAGGCTTGCAGACGCTCCCGTGCGACGCGCTGCTCCCGCTCGGCGGCGATCACGCGGGCGTTGGCGACCTCGCGGAGCCCGACGAGGGCGAGCACCGCGAGCAACAGCGCCAGTGCGAGGTAGACCGCGCGCCTCATGGTCGCGCGAGGTGGTCCGCCACGATCTGCGTCACGCGCGCGAGGTGCGGCTCGAAGAAGTGGTCCGCTCCCTCCACCACCACCACCTCGTGCGGCCCGTCCCAACCCTCGGCGAAGGCCGCGAGCTGCGCGGGCGTGCCGAAGGTGTCCAGCGCGCCGTGGACGCACAGCAGCGGTCGACCCCGCGCCTCCATCCGCTCCGGGGGGTAGGTGCCGACCGGCAGGCCGGCGGCGACGAACCGGACCACGCGCGGATCCTCGGCGCCGACGGCGAGCCCGTTCCACGCCCCGAAGCTGAAGCCCGCCATGACGAGCGGCGCGCCGGGATGCAGCCCCGCGAGGTGGTCGAGGGCGGCGCGGATGTCCTCGCGCTCGCCGGCGCCGCCCGACCACGCGCCCGCCGACAGCCCGACCCCGCGGAAGTTGAAGCGCAGCACCGCGATTCCGGACTGCAGGAGGCCGCGCGCGAGCCGGTAGACCACCTTGTTGTGCATCGTGCCGCCGTGGGCCGGATGGGGGTGGCACAGCAGCGCCGCGGGCGGCAGGTGCGGCGCACGCTCCCCTTCGCCCGGTCGGTACAGGATCTCGAGCGGGCCGACCGGCCCGGCGATCGTACTGGACATGCGCGCGACTAACCCGCCGCCATCGACGACCGCGTCAGGGCGCGGGGATCACGCAGTTCCGTCCGGCCGCCTTCGCGGCGTAGAGGGCCCGATCCGCCCGGCCGATCCAGTCCTTCACGGATTCCCCGGCCGCGCGCTGCGCGACCCCGAAGCTCGAGGTGACCCGCAGCTGCTGGGCGGTGCGTTCCCAGTCGTGGTCCTGGATGCTCGTGCGGGCACGCTCCGCCACGGCGAGCGCGCCGTGCACGTCGGTGCCGGGGAGAAAGACGAGCAACTCCTCGCCGCCATAGCGCACGCACGCGTCGGTGTCGCCGGCGCCCAGCATCAGGAGCCGCGCGACTCCCACGAGGACGTCGTCGCCGGTCTGGTGCCCCCACGTGTCGTTGATGCCCTTGAAGCGGTCCACGTCCGCGAACACGACCGACACCGCGCGCCCCGCCGCGTCGCATCGCTGCAGGATGGCCGGCAGCTCCTCCTCGATCCACGCGCGGGTGAGCAGCCCGGTGAGCGGACAGCGGTTCGCGGCCGCGACGCGTTGCGCCACGCCCTCGAGATGGTCGACCTCGTCGATGGAGAGCAGGTCCAGGCGCACGACCACCGCGCCGAACTCGATGGTCTCCCCGGCGGTGAGGACCGCGCGGTCCACCAGGTTGCCGCGCGACATCGTGCCGTTGGTGGAGCCGAGGTCCTGCACCAGCACGGTGGCGTCATCCCGGCACAGCACGGTGGCATGGCGACGGGACACGCTGGCGTCGGTGAGGACGAGGCCGGCCGAGTCGTCCCGACCGACCACGATCGTGTCTCCCGGCTGCATCGTGGCGAAGCGCAACAGATCGCGGCCCGCCACCACGCGCAGGGTCGGGACGACGATGGAGCGCGTGTTTCCCACGCGGTGCACCATCATCTTCCGCGTCTGCTCACCCGTGTCGCGTCCCGCGCCGATGGACGGCGGAATCGTGGCGTTGGGGCGCGTGGAGGACATGGATGCCCGAAGGTAGCACACCGCGACGGGCGGTGCACCGGCGCCTCCCCCTGCTACGCCGGCAGCGTGCGCGCGAGCCAGGCGTCGCGCAGGGCCTGTCGCGCCGGGTCCACCGACGGCCGCATCACGAGCTGCACGTCGCCCGCGCGGGGAGCCGCCGTCACCAGCTCCGCGGTGCGTACCCGGCCGTCGCGCGTGAGCGTCACGACGACGTGGGTCCCGGGCGCCCAGGTGGTCATGCGCTCGGCGAGGGCGGACGGCTGCGTGGTGCGGAAGCCGTTGACGGCGAGGATCTCGTCGCCGGGACTCAGGACGCCGGCAGCCGGCCCGTCCTCGCGCACGAGGTCCACCACCATGCGCTCGTTCGCCTCGATGCCCAGGGCGCTCCCGCTCCGCGCAGGGGCCCGCACCAGGTCGATGCCGACGTGATCGAGCGCGTCGGCGACGTGGACCGGCTCGGTCCCCCGCACGTGCGCGTCGAACCACCGCAGCAGGTCGGCGTCCCCGGGGACCAGCTCCGCGACGAGGTCGCGCAGCGCACGCTCCGGGTAGGGCCGCCCGTGCTGCGCCCACCGGCTCCAGAGCAGGGAGACCACGTCATCGAGGCTCACGCGTCCGCCGGAGCGGTGACGAAGCTCCAGGTCCAGCCCGAGGCACACCACGGCACCCTTCACGTAGTAGCTCAGGGTGCTGTTCGGGCTGTCCTCGCCCGGGCGATACAGCTTGATCCACGCGTCGAAGCTGGATTCCTCCAGCGGCTGGTGGCGGGCGCCGGGGCTGTCCAGCACGCGCTGGACCAGGTCCGCCAGGCGCGCGAGGTGCCGCGCTGCGTCCACCTTTCCCGCCCGGTACGTGATGCGCTCCTCGTAGTAGACGGTGCCGCCCTCGAGCCACCAGAGGTCGCGGGTGTAGTGCTCGCGCGCGTAATCGAAGCGCGGCCCGAGCGTGTCGGGGTGGATTCGCTTCACGTTCCACGCGTGGAAGTGCTCGTGGGCGGCGAGCGTCACGAACTCCTCGTACTCCTTGGGGGCGGAGAGGCTCGTGCGCGGACGCAGCAGCACGCACCCGTCCTTGTGCTCCAGGCCGCCGTGGCCGCGGGCCATCAGCAGCGTCACGAAGTCGTAGCGGGGGTAGGGGAGGGTGTCGCCGAACATGCGGCCCGCGGTGACGACGAGCGCGCGCAGATCGTCGTTCATGCGCGCCAGGTCCCCGTCGTGGCCCGGCTCGATCCAGTGGTGGTGCGCGATGCCGTGCACCTCGAAGGAGGTGTGCTGGAACGGTCCGATCGCCACGAAGCTGTCGTGCATCGTGTCCACGTCGGCAAAGGCGAAGCGTGCCCGCCCGGGGCCGCAGACGGCCTCGGCGACCGGACACACGGCCACGTGGCCGTCGGGCACGTCGACGGCGAGGGCGTAGTCCGCGTCCGGAGCGTCCTCCGGATGGAACAGGAGGTTCGAGGGCAGGAAGAACGCGAGCTCCGCGTCGAGGAACGGCGTCCGGACGCTCTTCTCGTGGGCGTAGACCTCGTAGGTGAGCACCACGTCCGCGCCCTCCGGCGCGTGCAGGCGGATGCGGTTGCGGGCGAGCTTCTCGACGCGGACCGGCGTGCCGTCGGTCGTGTGCGCGTGCAGGTCGCGCACGTTCCGCACGAACTCGCGCAGCAGGTAGCTTCCGGGCGCCCAGCTCGGGAAGACGAGCGTCCGCGCGGCGGCGGGCAGCGTCACCGTGACGCGGAAGCGATGGTTGCCCGGGTTCGGCGCGGTGACGAGGCAGGAGACGTGCACGGGGACCTCCGCGAGGGGCCCGTCCTAACGCGTCCGTGGTCCGTCTGGATCCTGGGGCGGAGGGGGGCGCGCCGCCCTCCGCAACGCCTCCCCCGCTACGTCGGTGACGGCGAGGATCGCGCCACGATGCGGAACACGACCCGGCGGTTCGTTCCGCGCGCGGCGTCGCTGGTGCCGGGCTGGAGCGGATCCGCTTCGCCGACCGCGCGCGTGGCCAGCCGGGCCGTCGCGACGCCCTGCGTCACGAGGTAGCGCCGCACGGCCTCGGCGCGCCGTCCCGCCAGGTCGAGGTTGTAGGCGTCGGTGCCTTGATCGTCGGTGTGTCCCTGGATCTCCACGCACGCCACGTCGGGGTGCGCCGCGAGGGCCCCGGCCACGGCGTCGAGCAGCACGATCGCAGCGGGCGCGAGCACGTCGCTGTCGTGATCGAAGAACACCTTGTCGCGAAGTTCGAGGTGGGTCGCGCCGACCGACACGAGCGGCGGCGGCGCGGGAGCGTCCGGCGGGGTGGGGACGGCGCGTGGGCCGGGCACCCATGCCACGCCCAGCACGCCGCGCGCGTCCGGGCTCCCGACGCCGCGGTTGAGCCCCGTGCCGACGGCGGTCACCACGTGGAGCCGTGACGCCGCGCGCAGGACCGCGCCGACGCGCACCTCGGCGGGCGCACCGTTCGCGGCGGCCCCGCCGGGAGCCCACGCGCCGTCCGCCTCCGCGGCGAGGCGCACGCGCGGGTGCACGGGAGCCGCGATTCCGAGGGACCACTCGGCGCGGGTGCCCCACTCCAGGAGCGGTCGCAGGGACGCGGCGCGCTGGACGCGCCCACCGAGCGAGGCGGTGCCGACCACCCGCGTGCCGAACGTGGCGATCGCACGGACGCCGCCCGTCGCGGACGGCTCGCCGAGCCACGCCGCCGCGTCGCCCGTGGGCGCGGTCGCATCCGCCGACAGCGCCACGCCGGGGCCTCCGTCGCGGGAATCCGAGAGCAGCAGGCGCGCGGCGGCGCGGAGGTCGCCCATGCGGCCACCGTCGGCGGCCAGCACGCTGCCGCGCGACTCGTGCCACGGAACGGCGACCGACAGGCGGGTGCGGCCGCGTGACCAGCCTGCCGCGAGCTCGGTCGTGACGAGGCTGGCCACGAGGGGCTCCTCGGTGGCCTGGGCGTCCACCCGGTAGACCAGCGGATCGCGCGCCACGTTCGTCACCAGGCGCGCGAAGCCGCCGTCCGAGGTCCCGCGCGCGGCCTCGACGCCGACGAACACGTCGCTGTCGGGAACGGGTCGGAAGCGCTGCGCGTCGAAGCCATCGGCGGCCTCGGCAGGTGCCGCCGCGAGGGCGAGGGCAACGAGCAGGCCGCCCCCCGCGGGACCGCGTCGCGGGGCGGACGGGCGTCCGCGCCGCGCCAGCGCGAGCAGCCCTGCGAGCACCGCCACGACGCTGCTGCCGTCGGTGCCGCCGGTCGAACACGCGCCGCCGGTGTACGCGCCGCAATCCAGGAACCCGTCGCCTGCCGCGCACGCGTCGGCGGTCGCCGGCTCGTCCTCGGGCGCGGTACAGGCGGCGGCCTCCAGGTCCGCGTCCAGCCGGTCGGGCAGAAGGTCGCAGTCGGAGTCGGTCTCGCAGGACTCTTCGGGGTCCGCGCGTCCGTCGCCATCGGAGTCGACCGCGTGGGGATCGGAGCCGCAGCGGATCTCCGTGCCGTTGTCGAGGCCGTCGCCGTCCGCGTCGGCACAGGGGCCGTCGCGCGAATCGAGGTCGACGCGGTCGGTGATCGTGTCGCAGTCGGCGTCCACGTCCGGTTCGTCCGCGTCCGGGACCCCGTCGTCGTCGGAGTCCAGGTCCTGCGCGTCGATGAAACCATCGCCATCCGTGTCGAAGACGGACTCCGACGCGGTGGGAAGCCCGTCGCCGTCGTCGTCGGGGTCGCAGAAGGCGGGAAGTCCGTCCGAGTCGGGATCCCGGCGTCCCTCGTACATGTCCGGGAGGCCGTCCGCGTCGGCG
The DNA here is from genome assembly GCA_039800105.1 of Pseudomonadota bacterium. Lineage (GTDB taxonomy): Bacteria > Myxococcota_A > UBA796 > UBA796 > SXON01 > CAMAXZ01. The sequence continues at coordinate 43,397 of JBDLRI010000145.1, read as the reverse complement.
TCGTCCTCGGCATCCGCGGCGCAGGCGCGTTCCAGCACGTCGGGGATGGCGTCCCCGTCGGCGTCCGCGTCATCGCCGGCGGCGCGCGGGTCGGTCTCCCACGGATCGATCACGCCGTCCCGGTCGAGGTCCTCGATGCCGTCGACCAGCATGCCGCCGTCGGTGTCCGCCCGCAGGGGGTCGGTGGTCGTTCCGGGATCGAGGTCCGGCCGGAAGCACCCGGCGGCCGCGTTCGTGCCGGACCCCGGCGCCCCCACGCCCGCCTCGAGGCCGTCGGGGAGCAGGTCGAGGTCGCTGTCGCAGGCGTGCGGGTCGGTCCCCGCCATGATCTCGTCCCCGTCGGGGAGGCCGTCATCATCGGCATCCGCGTCCAGCGGGTCCGTGCCCTCGCGGCGCTCCTCGGCGTCCGTGCGGCCGTCGTGGTCGGAGTCGACGCCGATGGGGTCCGACCACGCGTCCTCGAGCGTCGCTGCGCCGTCTCCCGCGAGGTCGACCCCGAACGTCACCGCGCCCGGCGACGCTCCGGTCACGAACGCCACGCGGAAGGGACCCTCGCCGCGTGTTCCCAGCGCCGTCGACAGGGCCGTGCGCGGGACGGCGATGTCGAGGAACGCGTCGGCGTCGTCGCCGAGGTGCGTGGCGGCGGCACGCAGGCGAAGCAGGCCGACGAGCGGTTCGGTGTCGCTCAACACCGCGCGCACCAGCGGCACCTCGGGCAGCGCGGGGTCCTGCGCGAGCAGCACCACGGTCGTGCCGGGACCCCAGGCCGCGACGGCGTACTCCCAGGAGGCGTCATCGCCGTCGGTGTCGAGGAGAACGGCCCAGGTCGCCGCGGGCAGCCCTCCGTCGGACGGGGGCATCGTGTCGAGGCGCATCCGCAGGTGCAGCGCGGCGGAGTCCACCGACCACGACGCCGCCGACACCCCGCTCGCGGCATCGCCCACGAGGTCCAGCCAGGGGTCGCCGCCGGCGTCCGCGGCAGGATCCACGATCGGGACTCCCGCGCGGGTCACGTCCAGCCACTGTCCGGCGACGGGAAAGGCGCGTGCCGGACCGGCCGCGAGCGCGCCGCCCAGAACCACGGCCGCGTGAGCGGCCCGAGACCACGATCGTGTGCGCATGCGCCTGCTCCCCACCGTGCCGGGAACCTACGCGCCCGCCTCCCGTGCGTCCAGCGGGATACCCGGCCCGCATGCCCGACGATCCCCGCCTCGCCGCCACGGTGCTGCTCTTGCGCGATCACCCGGAGCATGGGCTCCAGGTGTGGATGATGGAGCGCAGCCGCGCCGTGGGGTTCATGCCGCGGGCCTGGGTCTTTCCCGGGGGGCGTGTCGATCCTGCCGATTCGGACGTGGCGGTGCGCGTGCCGGAGGACCCCTGCGACGTCCCCCGGGCGGCGTGGGCGGCCGGCGCGCGCGAGCTGGAGGAGGAGGCGGGCGTGCGCCTCGGGGACCCCGACGGCTACGACCTCCGGGGCGCCGTGCCCTGGGCGCGCTGGATCACGCCCGAGGTCGAGCCGCGTCGCTACGACACGTGGTTTCTCGCCGCCGCCGTCCCGTCGGGCCAGGAGCCTCGCGCCGACGGGGTCGAGGCGAGTCAGGGCGCGTGGTTCGCACCCGCCGAGGCGATCGCACGTGTGGAGGCCGGGGGCTTGCCGGTGGCGCCGCCGACCCTGCGCACCCTGCAGGAGCTCTCGGCGTTCGCCACGGTCGCGGCGGCCCTCGGGGCCACGCGCAGGGTGGTGCCCATCTGTCCGCGTTTCCACGTCGACTCCGCGGGGGCGACCTGGGTGCTGCTCCCCGGCGACGCCGGCCATCCGTCCACCGACCCGGTCGCGCCGCCCACGCGGTTTCGCTTCGACGCGGGACGCTGGTGGGCGCGCCCGGCATGATGCTCGCGCTGGCGCTGGCCTCCCTCGCGCAGGCCGTGCCGCGGGTCCAGCATGACCTCGCGGTGGTGCGGATCGATCCGGCCGCCGCCAAGGCATGCCCGCGTCGTGCCCGGGCCTGTCCGCCGGCGTTGCGCGGGCGCTCGCCGAGTCCGATGGGCAGCCTGGCCGCCCGGGGCTGGCACCTGCTGCGCGCCGCCGATGCTGCGGCGGTCGTCGCGAAGCTCCGCGACACGAACGAGGTGTGGGCCTACCTGGCGCCCGCGGCGGCACCTCCGCCGTCGATGACCGACCCCGACGCGCCGACGCCGGACTTCTCGGCGCTGCAGTCCTGGCGTGGCCCCCTCCCCGGGTTCGGGTTCGACGCCGCGGCGGCGTGGCCCGGGGGAGACGGCGCCTTCGTGCGCATCGCGAACGTGGAGTACGGATGGGACGCGATGCACGAGGACCTCGCGGCGGTCCCGATGACCTCGGCGTGGGGGCTCCACACGGGGGACTGGGCCTTCCACGGGACCTCCGTCTTCGGCATGCTCGTCGGGTCCGCGGACGGGCGCGGCGTCACCGGCGCGGTCCCGGCCGCCGAGATGATCGGCATCTCACCGTACGCGTCGGACGGGACCTACAGCGTCGCCATGGCCATCGCCGGCGCCACGGCGCTCCTGTCCCCCGGCGACGTGCTGCTCGTGGAGCAACAGGCCTACGTGCTCGACACCTACGGACCGGTGAGCTTCGACCCGGCGACGTGGGACGCGATCGACCTCGCGACCCGCGCCGGCATCGTGGTCGTCGAGCCCGGCGGCAACGGGGCCCTGGACCTGGATGACCCGGCCTTCGGGGGTTGGTTCGACCGCGACCACGATCCCGGCTCGATCGTCGTCGGGGGAGGCACGCCGCCCGGTCGGCTCCGGCCAGCCCGCTCGTGGTCGCAGGGCAGCAGCCACGGCAGCCGCGTGGACGTGCAGGGTTGGTACGGTGACATCGTGACGACCACGGGAGGAGAGGACGCGGCGAGCTGGGCCGACCTCTGGTTTCCGGCAGGGGATCCGCGGCGTGCCTACACGGAGAGCTTCGGTGGCACCTCCGGCGCGGCGCCCATGGTCGCCGCGGCCGCGGCGGTGCTTCAGTCCGTGCGGCTCGCCACGGGGCAGGCGCCGCTCTCCCCGCGCGAGGTCCGGACGGCCCTGGCCTCGGTGGGCACACCGATGGAGGGCGAGGAGAACGTCGGCCCGCAGCCCGACGTGGCGCGGCTGCTGGAGACCTACGTGGCGCCGTAGCGGTTCGGGACCTCCGTCGCGGCGCGCGACGCTCAGTCGTCGAAGTCGGGAAGCACGCTCGGGGCGACGGGACCGTCCAGGTTCTTGTACGGGGCCAGCAGCGTCTCGAGCGGTGCGTCCGGTACGTCGATCAGCGCGGCGAGGCGCGCCGTCGCTCCCGGGTCCGCCGCCGCGGCGCGCCGGAACGGCAGCGTCGTCACGCCCGGGTCGGCAAGGTACGCGCGCACGGTTTCGGCGTGATCCCCGCGCCCGGCGAGGTGGTCGAGCACGTCGGCGAGGTGTGGCAGCACGTGAACGCCCTCGACGGCGTCGTAGATGATGCCGTGCCGGCCGGGTCCCCCGAGGTCACCGCCGAGACGCACCTGGATCACCTTGGGGTCCTCTCCCTTGGCGGCGCGCCATGCCTCCGCCCGCGTGCGGCCGCCGAGCGAGGGGAACCGCGCGTGGTTGAGCACCGCGTTCACCAGCTCCGCGAAGGCGCGCTCCATCGTCGCCGGGTCGGGGAACGTGACGAGGTCGGCGCCGAAGTGGGCCACGAACGCGTCCCGCTCCTCGCGTTGGCGACGGAAGGCGGCGCGGAGCGCGGCGAGACGCTCGAGCAGCGCGGGCTCCGGCGTCGCGCGCCACTGCGCCAGAAGGTCCATGCGGGCGATGACGCCCATGGGCCCCCACGTGTCGGGGGTGCCGGAGAGCACGAGGCGCTCCCCGACCGGCAGCAGCCACGCGCGCAGCACGGCGCGGGGCGGCAGCTCCGCCTCCATGCCTGGCGCGTGCACGACGCTCGGCGCGTCCGTGGCCAGGTTGCGCAGGGCGACATCCTCGCCGTCCCAGCGTTCGACCACCCAGAGGCCGCTGCGTGCCTCGTGCGCCCAGCGGGCCGCCCCGGGCGGAAGCGCGCCGTCCGCGACGCAGCGCTCGACGAGGGTCCAGCCCTCGTGGTCGACCCATCCCAGCGCGGCGAGGTCGAGCACCTCGGGCAGCTGCGCCTCGGTGGGCGGCCCGCCCAGCAGCGCGTGCGCGGCCTGGGCGAGCAGCTCCGGCGCGTGGGCCAGGCGGGCGTAGAGGACGGTCTTCCAGGCGGCGACAGTGGCGTAGGGCACGCGAGGGGGTAACCCACGCATCCGCCCGGACGGGGCGGGATGGGCTACATTGGGGCGCACATGCGCATCCGCACGCTGCTCTCCGTGGTCGTCCCCGTCTCGCTCGGGTGCGTGCTCGCGGCCGGCGGGCTCGTGGCGGCGGCTGCCGCGCGGCGCGAGGCGTTCGAGTCGCTGCTGGGGCGCAACCGTGGCGCCATGGAGGTGGTGGCCCTCGCCATCGGCGCCGCGCTGGGCGAGAACGATGCGGTGGCCCTCGACGGGCTCGTGTCCGCGTGGACGCGCACCGACGCGGCCGCGGGCCTTCGCAGCGTGGAGGTGCTGGACCCGCAGGGCCGGATCGTCGCGCACAGCGACCCCACCCAGTTCGGCATGCTCTCGGACGACGCCTTCGCGTGGCGCGCCCTCGGGACCGACGGACCCACCTGGCAGCTGCGTGGGGACGAACTGCGCATGGCCGTGCCGGCGCGCGCGGGGCTCCGCTGGGGTACCGTCGTGGCCACCTACGACGCCACGCCGGTGCGCGCCCTGGGCCGCCAGCGCGCCCGCACGTGGGCGCTGGTGTCGGTGGGCGGCGCCGCGGGGCTCGCGGTGTTCCTGGCCTGGGCGCTCGGCCGCGCCGTCGTCCGGCCGGTCGGTGCGCTCCGCGACGCCGCGCTGCACGTGGGGGAGGGGCGCTTCGACGCCCGCCTGCCCGACGGGGGCGCCACCGAGGTCCGCGAGTTGGCCGACGTGTTCGGTCGCATGGCCGAGGCCTTGCGCGTGCGTCACGAGGACCTCGAGGCGCGCGTGGCCGCGCGGACGGCCGATCTGGAGGCCGCCAACGCGCGGCTTGCGCGCCTGTCGGTGGAGGACGGGCTGACCGGGCTCCTGAACCACCGTGGGTTCCAGGACGCGCTCACGCAGGCGCTCTCCCGTGAGGCCCGCGGCGAGCCGGCGCCCGCCCTGCTCGTGCTCGACGTGGATCACTTCAAGCGTTTCAACGACACGGTCGGGCACCCGGCCGGCGACGCCATGCTCCGGACGGTGGCCGACGCGCTGCGCGCCGCCGTGCGCGCGGTCGACGCCTGCGCCCGCCACGGCGGGGAGGAGTTCGCGGTGGTCCTGCCGGCGACGGGGCGCGGGGAGGCCGCGCGTGTCGCAGCGCGGATCCGCGCCGCCGTCGAGGTGGCCGGGGCCGGGTCGGACGGCGCGCCCGCCATCACCGTGAGCGTCGGGGTCGCGGGCGGGGGAGGCCTCGATCGCGAGTCGCTGGTCGCCGCCGCCGACCGTGCCCTGTACCGCGCCAAGGCCGAGGGCCGGAACCGCGTGGTCGTCGACGGGGAGACGGCGTGAGGACCCTGTGGCTGGCCCTGACGCTGGGGGGATGCGCCTGGGCCGATCTTCCGACCGGTCCCGATGGGGCGGAGGGGGACAGCCCCCTCCGCAACGCCTCCCCCGGCGCGTCGTCGGACCGCTCGGCGCCCGTGGCGTTGCCGGCGTCGATGACGCGGGTGCGCGTGGGCCTCACGCCGTTCCTGCGGGAGGACGTGCTCCTCGCCACGTACGAGCCGCTGCGGGCCTGGCTGGAGGCCGCGTGGGGGGTTCCCGTCACCCTCCGGGTGGCGCCCAGCTACGACACGCTCGGCGCATGGCTGCGGTCCGGCGAGGTGGACGTGGGACAGTTCAGCCCCTACGCGTGGGTGCGCACCGGCGCCACGGCCGCCGGGCTCGTGCCGGTGGTCAGCACCGTCACCGAGGGGGGGGACACGGGCGCGGGCTACATCGTCGTACGGGACGACAGCGCCATCACGCGGCTCGACCAGCTGCGCGGCCGCCGGCTGGCCTGCGTCGATCCCGGGTCGGCCTCCGGCTACCTCATGCCGCTGGCGCTCCTGCGCGCGCGTGGCCTCGACCCGGAGCGGGATCTGGCCGCGCGTGACGCGCTCGGCAACCACGAGAGCGTGCTGCTGGCCGTCCTCGACGGACGCTACGACGCCGGCGCCGTCTACCAGGGCGCGCTCGACGCCCTCACCCGCAGCCGCGGCATTCCTCCGTACCGGTTCCGCATCGTCGGCAAGACCGGCCGGATGCCGCACGATCTGCTGGCGGTGCGGGCAGACGCGGCCACGGGGTTCGCGGACTCGCTGCGCACGCACCTGCTCGGCCTCAACGTGCTGACGGTGGAGGGGCGCCGCGTGCTCGATCCCGCGTCCGTCCACGGGTTCGCGCCGGTGCAGGATTCCTCCTACGACGGAATCCGGGAGGCGGCGCGCCTGCTGGGGATCGCGACGCCCGCCGCGGCGGGGGAGGCGTTGCGGAGGGGGGATGCGCCCCCCTCCGCCCCATGATCAAGCCGAAGGGGAGCGACGATGTTCCGAGTCCTCGATTTCACGCGTGTGCTCGCCGGACCGTGGGCCACGCAGGTCCTCGGCGACCAGGGCTTCGATGTCGTGAAGGTGGAGGGCCCCGGCGGCGATGAGACGCGCGCCTTCGCGCCGATCGTGGACGGCGAGAGCGTGTATTTCGCCTGCACGAACCGCAACAAGCGCGGCATCGTGCTGGACCTGAAGAACCCGGCCGGCGTGGAGGTGGCGCGGCGGCTCGCCGCGCGCGCCGACGTGGTGGTGGAGAACTTCCGCCCCGGCGTCATGCGGCGGCTGGGCCTCGACCCCGACGCGCTCCGCGCCGCGAACCCCGGGCTGGTGGTGGCCTCGATCTCGGCGTTCGGGGACGGGGAGTGGGCCGACCGCGCCGGCTACGACCTGGTCGTGCAGGCGATGAGCGGCATCGCGACGCTCACCGGGGACCCGCCGCGCAAGGCGGGGCCGAGCATCGCGGACCTGGCCGCCGCGCAGGTGGCGGTGCAGGGCATCCTGTTCGCGCTGCTGGAGCGCGGCCGCACGGGGCTCGGCACGCACGTCGAGGTGCGCATGATCGACGTCGCCCACCACCTCCTGGCGTACTACGCCAGCGCCTGGATGAACGCCGGCCGGGCGCCGCCCGCGCCCGGCAACGCCCACCCCTCGATTGCGCCGTACAATCTCTACCGGACGGCGGACGGGTGGCTCGCGATCTGCTGCGCGAACGAGGCGCTCTGGCGGGCCTTCCGGGACGCCGTCGGTCTCGTGGCACGCCCGGAGTGGGCGACGCTGGCGGGCCGTGTCGCCGACCGCGACGCGCTGGATGCCGCGATCGAGGCGCATCTCGCCCACGGGTCCACGGAGTCGTGGGAGGCGCGGCTTTCGGCGGCCGGTGTGCCCTGCGGGCCGGCGCGCAGCGTGCCGGACGCGCTGTCCCATCCCATGGCGAGCCGGGTCCGCGTGGGGCGCTGGGAGCAGCCGGCACCCCCGCTGCCGGCGCGCGTCCTGCGTCCGCCGCCCGGCCTGGGGGAGCACACGGACGGCGTGCTCGCCGAGGCCGGATTCACCGCGGAGGACATCGCGTCGCTGCGGGCCGCCGGCGCGTTGGGCGCGTGAGGGCGGGGCTCAGTCCAGGTCCCGGGCCGCCAGCGCCGCCTCGTCCAGCCCGAGGTAGTGGCCGATCTCGTGGAGCAGCGTCACGCGCAGCTCCGAGAGCAGCTCGTCGCGGTCCCGGGCGATCCGTGCGAGGTTGCACCGGAACAGGAAGATCGTGGCCGGCAGCGCCGCCCAGGGATCGGGAGACGACCGCTCCGGCAGCGTCGGGCCCTGGAAGCAGCCCAGCAGCTCCTGGGGGCGCGCCGGTGGGTCGAACTCGGCGAGGAGCGCGTCCGCGGGCACGTCGTGGATGACGATGTGGACGTCCCGCATGGCGCGCTGCAACGTCGGGTGCAGCGAGGAGAGCACGTCGTGCGCGATCGCCTCGAGGGTGGCGTCGTCCAGCACGGGCGGGACGGGATGGCGCTCCGGGTCCACCAGCGCCGCGGCCTGGTAGTCGCGCGCGGCGCCCTCCTCGTCCATGCGGCGTTCGCGGACCCATGCGCGCAGCACGTGCGCGTCGGGATGGAACGGGTCCAGACGCAGCGCCTGGTGGGCGGCACTGCAGGCCGCCTCGAGTTCCAGCCTCTCGAACTGGGCCTGCCCGAGCGCGACCCAAGCGTCGGCGTGGGTGGGGTCGAGCACGGTGGCGCGCGCGAAGCTGTCCCGCGAGGCCGCGTCGTCTCCCTGGGCCGAGAGCGCCAGCCCCAGGACGTAGTGGCTCTCGGCGTCCGGTTCGCGACCGAGCGCTTCCCGGGCAAGGCGCACGGCCTCGTCGGGATCGTCGTCGAGCCGCTCCATCGCCGCGTCGCGGAGCGCCTGGATTCCCGGTCCGCGCCTCATCGCCGCGCCTCGAGCCTCAAGGTCCACCCATGGGACCACCATCCCTCGGTGCGCGGCAGCGGGATCGCACGCACGGCGCGGCGGATGCAGCCCTCCACCTCCCCCGGCAGCGCCACGCCCTCGGGCTCGCGGCTCCGGATGCGCAGGCCGCGGAGATCTCCCTGGCGGCCGACCCAGGCGTCCAGCTCGAGGGCGCGGGCCACGTCGCCGCGGCAGGTCTCGTAGGCGTCGGCGTCCTCCAGGGCGCGCTGTCCCGATGGGCTCGGACGGACGATCGTCTCTCCGTCGCCCGGCTCCTCGTCGAGCGGCGTGGCCAGGGTCAGTTGGACGGAGCGGCTGCGCCGCATGCCGCGCCGCAGCCAGACCAGCTCCTCGTGCGGTTCGAAGCCGTCGGCCTCGATGCGCACGTGGAAGCGCTCCCCCACGCGCGGCTGCGTGAGGACGATGTGACGGCCCGCGCCGGCGCCTACACCGTCCACCAGGACGGAGCGCGCGGCCGGATCGACGTCGAGGACGAGCGTGCCGGGCTGGTTGTCGGCATGGTGACGCCATGCCTTCCACGTGCCGGTTCCGAGGGCGGCGAGCGCCATCAGCCCGAGGGCGCCGTAGCGGGCGAGCCTGCGCAGGGGCAAGCGCCGCACCACCACGTCGATGATCACCTGCTGGCCGTGATCCGTGTCGACGACGAGCATCGAGCGCGACGTCCCGAGCGGCATCGTGACGGGGTCGATCTCGACGTCCACGTCCTGCTGTGCGGCGTTGGGGTCGAGCCGGGGCCGCGGCACGCGGAGCCACTCCGCATCGGTGCGCACCCACCCCGGCATGCGGCCGCGCCCGTCGTTCTGGATGCGGAGCGTACGCCGCACGGGCACGTCTGCCACGCGAAGGTCCAGGCTGCGCTCCCGGACGACGAGCTGCGGGGTCGGTCGCGGGGCGCCGCGCACGGGTTCGTCGCGCACGACGGCGGGCGCGAGCGGGTCCGCGCGGCGGAGGGAACTCACCAGGGACGCGCGGCGGGTGGCCTCCTCCGCGGTGGCCGCCATCTGATCGCGGGTCTGGTCGTAGGCGGCACGGCGCTCCGGGTCGGACAGGACCTCGAAGGCCTCGTCCACCGCATGCCGGGCGTGTGCGGACGCCACGGGATCCGGAACGAGCGCCGCGCGCGCCGACACGATGTTGTAGGCGTCCTCGATGGCCTCGTCGGAGGCGTCGGGCGCAACGCCGAGACGCGCGTAGTAGTCGTCCGTGGGGAGCAGGACGCTGGATTCGGAGTTGCGGTCGCCGGTGCTCGCGCGCCGGGCACCGATGTCCCCAAGGGCATCGTCGACGCGCCAGCGCACGATGTCGAGGTCCAGGCCGAGGACGCGCGCGCGCTCCATCACCTCGGTCTCGCTGGCGGCGGACAGGAACCCGTTGCTGACCATGCTCCGGGCCATCTCCGCGATCTGATCGATGGCGCGGGAGATCAGTCCGTCATGGACATGCAGGCGCCAGGCGTCGGCGTCCTCGATCATGACGCGGTGGAGCAGTCCGTAGTGGCGCATGACGAACTGCGCCTCGTCGCGGAACCTCGGGTTCGCCTGCTGCGCCTGGGCCCAGCTCCGCTTGCGACGCAGGGCGCTGTCCACGTCCTGCACCTCGTCTTCCGGCGAGACGCCCAGGTACGTGTACAGGGAGGGTTTGCCCACCCCCTGCAGGAACCGTTCGATCTCCTCGAGTTCGCGGCGCTCCATCCGACGCAAGGTTTCGCGTCAGGGGTGCGCCGTCAAGGACGAAGGCGTCCCGATTCCCGCTCAGCGGAGCTGCGTGGCCGCGACACGGGCCCGCGCGTCCTCGAAACGCGTCGCATCGAGCTGTCCGCGCAGCGTGATCCGGGCGCGGGTCTCCTTGCCGGTCTGGACGTCGAGCAGGAGGACCTCCAAGGTGCCGTCGGTGCCGTAGCGGTACACCACGTCGATGGGCGTGCCGCGCGGGCGGGGCTTGAGACCGTCGAGCGTGACGGTTCCGATCAGGCGGACCTCGTCGCGTCGTTCGCCCGCACCTTCGGTCACGTCGAGGGTGACGGAGACCATGCGGTCCCACGCGTACGCCATCCGCACGCGGCGCTCCGCGGGGAGCGGCGTGGCCTGGTCCAGGATTCGCAGCACCCGCTCCCGGTCCTGAGCGTCCAGCGCGATGGCCCCCAGCGCGTGCGAGGACGCGTCCCGGATGGCGAGCGGCGTGCTGGTGCCGCGCTCGCCGCGGCCGGTCGGGTCGGGCCGCGCGTCGAAATCCGCGCGCAGCGGTCCGTCGGTCGGCGGGTCCGTCTCGACCGTTGCGGGAGGCGGCACGAGCGCCTCGTGCACGGGCTCCGCGTCCGGCGTCGCGGAGGGAAGCTCGTCGTGGAAGACCTGCTCCGTGACGGGGAGCCTCTCTGCCGTCCCTGTGGCCTGGGTATCGCGCGGGGGGGCGGTCTCCTCGCCGGTCGTGGTGGGCGGATCCTCTTCCAGGGGCTCCTCGCGCGTGCCGGCGAGGGCCGACCTCCAGCGCCCCACCGCGGGGTGGTCCGACTGGTGACGCAGGATGGCGCACTGCGCGGCGCCGATCGCCACGCAGGTGTCGGGGTCAAGGCCGCGCGCCGGGGCCTTGCCCGAGAGCCGCCGGAGCATCGCCCGCACCATGGGCATCCGGGAGGAGCCACCCGCGGGGACGACGTCGTCCACGTCGTCCCACGTGCACCCGGCGTTGTGGAGCAGCAACGCGCAGGTGTCGCCGCACTGCCGCAGAAGGTCGGCCGTGGCGCCCTCGAAGTCCTCGCGGGTCACCGGCACGGTGACCACCGTCCCGCCGATCGGAAGGGACACCACGGTGCGGGGGCGCGCGGTGAGCTGCAGCTTGGCGGCGACGGCGTGGTCCACGAGCGTCCGGAGCAAGGCGGGGTCGTTGCGCGGGTCGGTGCCCGTCTGTTCGAGGATCTGCTCGGCCACGAAATCGGCCAGTCGGGAGTCCCAGTCCTTGCCGCCGAGCTCCGCGTTGCCCTCCGCGCCGAGCGTGGTCAGGGAGCTGCCGTGCATCTCCATCAGGGTGATGTCGAAGGTGCCGCCGCCCAGGTCGAAGATGAGCACGCGCCGATCGCCGCCCAGACGCGCGACGCCCCAGGCGATCGCCGCCGCGGTGGGCTCGTTGACGATGGAGCGGACCTCCAGCCCGGCGAGGGCGCCGGCTTCCTGCGTGGCCCCGCGCTGCGCGCTGTCGAAGTAGGCGGGGACCGTGATCACGGCCTCCGTGACCGGCCGGCCCAGGTGCCGCTCGGCGTCGGTCCGGAGCTTGCGCAGCAGCAGCGCGCTCAACTCCTGGGGCGTCCGCGGCGCGCCGTGGACCTCGAACGACGCATCGTCGCGGCCCATGGCGCGTTTGAAGAAACGAACGACGTGGTCCGGATCGGCGAACACCATGCGCTGCGCGGCGTCCCCGACGATGCAGGCCTCCGGGTCGGACTCGGGGAAGTAGAGGACGCTCGGCGTGACCAGACCGCCCTCGGCGCTCGGGATGACCGAGGTCGTGCCCTCGTCGTCCACCCACGCCATGGCGCTGAAGGTGGTGCCGAGGTCGATGCCGAGGATCACGTCACGGGACATGGCCGTCCAGCAGGCGCGGGAGGCGCTCCGTGACCTGGAGCACCGGCACCTCCGGCGCCACGACGGGCGGGTCGCCGCACACCTCCGTCCACCAGGCCGCGTCGGGCACGGCACCGGCGGCGACCGCGCGCAGCCGGCATCCCGAGGCGAGAAGCCGCCGCGCGACGGTGAGCGCGGGTTCGGGGTCGTCCGGTTGCCCGTCGCCGACGAGCAGGATGGTGCGCTGGGCGCACACGGACCCTGCGAGCAGCTGCTCCGCGGCGAGCAGCGCCGGCGCCAGCGGGGAGGGGCCGACCGGGACGGCGGACCGCAGGAGGCCCAGCGCGCTGGCCACGTCGGCGGCGAGCGCGGTGGCCTCGCCGCTCGGCGAGATCACCAGCGCGGCGCGCCGGTTGGGACCGCGAGAGTCCTGCAGGAACCGCGCCACGACGGTGCGGGCGGCCTCGAAGGCCGGGCCGTACATGGACCCGGACGCATCCAGGACCACCACCGTGTCCGCCGGCCAGCATCCGTCCGCGAGGTCGGCGGGGCGCACGTCGGTCGGGGCGACCCGCGGCGCCAGGCGTTCCCCGGATGCCGACCCGGTCGCTTCGACCTCCACCAGTCCGTCGGCGCTGTAGCGCACGGTGATCGTCAGGCGCTGCGGCGGGTCGCCGGGCCCGCGGGGCGGAAGTCCATCCAGCCCGAGCATCGCCAGGGCGACGCACGGCCGCGGGTCCTCGGACTCTCCCTGGACGAGCCACGCGTCGACCGGGCCGGGGCCCTCCGCGGTGGCGACGAAGGCGTCGAGGGTGCGCGTCGCAGGCAGCGGGCTCTGGCGCGGGATCATCGGCACGTGGACGAGGGTGTCGCCCCGCCGTGCCAGCACCCCGAGGGTGTGGCCGGTGACGTCGCGCGTGCGCAGGTCGACCGGCGCGCGCTCCCCCGCCAGCCGCGCCCGCTCCATGGCGGCCAGCAGCGCGGCACCCATCGCCACGCATTCGTCGGGGTTCAGCGCCGTGTCCGGTTCCTGTCCGAAGGCCGACGCCACGCGGGCCCGCACCATCGGCATGCGCGTCGCGCCGCCGGCCAGCACGACGCGCTCCACCTGCTCCGGGCGCAGGCCGCTCTCGCGCAGCGCGTGGCGCCCGAGCGCCTCGAAGCGGTCCACCAGGGGCGCCGAAAGGGCCTCGAACGTGGCGCGGTCCAACTCCAGCCGCAGGCTTCGGCCGCCGGCGTCCACGGAGACGCTGGTGCGTTCGCGCCGCGTGAGCGCCAGCTTGGCAGCCACGCACTGGCGGCGCAGCGCGTGCGCCGCGACCGGCTCGGCACGCGGATCGATGCCGTGCCGCGCGACGAACGCCTCGGCCACGTGGGCGACGAGGACGTCGTCCCAGTCGTTGCCCCCGAGGGCGGGATCCCCCGTGGTCGCGACCACGCCGATGTCGCGGCCCGAGATGCCGACGACGCTGGCGTCGCAGGTGCCGCCGCCGAGGTCGAGGACCAGGACCCGGCGCTCGGGACCGGGGTGGGCGAGCCCGTACGCGAACGCGGCGGCCGTCGGCTCGTTGAGCAGCGCGAGCACCTCGAGCCCGGCTTCCTGGCCTGCGCGGACGGTGGCGCGGCGCTCACGCTCCCCGAAGTAGGCGGGCACCGTGATCACCGCGTGCGTCACCGGCTCCCCGAGGTGCAGCTCCGCGTCCCGCCGCAAGGTGCGCAGGATGGCCGCCGATAGCTCCACGGCGCTCCAGGCGCGGCTGCCGCCCTCCGGGACGAAGCGCCAGGCGTCATCGCCCATGTGGCGCTTCACGTGCGCGATGACCTGTCCCGGCAGCGCCGCGCCCGCGTCCCGCGCGAAGCTGCCCACGAGCACCTCGTCCCCCTGCATGAACCAGACGGACGGGGTGAGGCTCGCGCCCTCGGCGTTGGGGACGATCTCGGGAACGCCGCGCGCGGGGACGTGCGCGACGGCGCAGAACGTCGTGCCGAGGTCGATCCCGATCGCGGCGCCGCTCATTCCGTCGCGAGTCCCCGCAGGTCCGGTCGCCAGCCCAGCGCGCGCAGGCTGTCGATGACGCGCAGCAGCGGAAGCCCGATCACGTTGAAGTGGTCGCCGTCGACGCGCGCGAAGAGCTGGGCGCCGCGGCCCTCGATGGCGTAGCCCCCGGCGCACGCCGACCCCTCGCCGGAGGCCACGTAGGCGGCGAGCTCGGCGTCCGAGAGGTCCGCGCGGGCGAGGAGCGCGCTGTGCTCCACGAAGAGGGTGTCCGGCCGGCCGGGGGCGCGGATGCACACGCCCGTGCTGAGGGTGTGCAGGCGCCCGCGCAGCGACTGCAGCCGCGCGAGGTGGTCGGCCGCATCACGCGGCTTGCCGAAACATTCGCCGTCGAGGTGGGCGACCTGGTCCGCGGCGATGACGATCGCGTCCGGACGCTGCACGCCGTAGGCCTTGAGCACGGCGCGTCCGCGCGCCCGCGCGTCCGGATCCGTGTCGCGCACGGTCGATTCATCCGCCCGCGGGGCCACGCCCTCGCAGGGAATCCCGGCCGCCCGCAGCATCGCGAGGCGCCACGGGCTGGTCGATGCCAGCACGATCGGCAGCGTCATGCGCCGGACGGTATCCCGGCCGCGGGATAGCGTCCGCATGGTGCGACCCGAGCCGCCCGATCCCCGCGAGGAGCTCGCCGCGCTGACGGCGGACCTCCTCGCGATCCTCGATTCGTGGCAGCGGACCGGCGCGCGCGTCGTCGCCGTCGGCGCCGTCGAGGGACTCGGGGAGGCGCCGGCGGGTCTTCTCATGGGGCGGGGGGACATCCCCCCGCAACGCCCCCCGGGGCGCGGCGAGGGTCCCGCGTCCGCGTCGCCGCCCACCCGCGTCGAAGGCCCCGCCGGGGTCGTCCCGACGTCGCCGCGGACGGCGTCTCCGGCCGCTCCCACGCCGGTGGCGCCCGTCGTCGCGTCGGTGCCCGCGGGGTCGGCGCCACCGGCCCCCGCGGAGTCGGTCGCGCCCGCGCCCGCGACCCCCTCGGGGGGTGGGCTGTTCGGCGGGCGTTGGGCCGCCGTGCGGGATCCCGACGCCGCCCTGCGGGCGGCGCGCGACGAGGGGCCGGACACCTGCGAGACGTGCGGCGCGCCGCCGCCGCGCGGGGTCGGGCGCGCCCGCGCCACCGTGGCGGTGATCGCGTCGCCGCTCGCGGGCGAGGCCGCGGTGATGTTCGACCGGATGCTCGTGCACGTGCTGGTGCTCGAGCGCGCCGACGTGTTCCTCGTGGCGCCCTCCGACTGCGGGACCTGCGCGGCGCGCGTGCGCAAGCAGGTGGAGGCGGTCGCGCCGCGCGCGGTGCTGGCGATGGGCGAGGGGGCCTGCGCGCTCGTGGGCGCCGCGCCGGGCCGCTGGTCGAGCTGGGCCGGCCGCGAGGCGCTCGGCACCCACCATCCCGACACGCTGCTCGCGCGCGCGGATCTCAAGCGCGCCGTGTTCGACCACCTCAAGGAGCTGGCGCGCCGCGTCGGGTGAGGTCACGCGCCCGGGGGGCGTTGTGGGGGGATGTCCCCCCGCCCCAGGATCAGCGTCGGCGGACGTCGAGCCCGTCGAGGAGGCTGCCGAAGGAGCCGAAGCTCGCATCCCCGCTGCGCCAGGATTCGTCGCGCACGGCGGCCTGGCGCGCGGGCGCGTCGGTGCCACCGACCTCCTCGGTCTGCCGGATGCCGAGGTCCAGTCGCTGCCGGGCGGTGTCCACCGCGAGCACCTTCACGCGCACGGCCTGCCCGTCCTGGAGCACCTCGGAGGGGTGTGCCACCTTGCGGCGCGCGAGGTTGGGCAGGCGCACCAGGCCCTCCGCCCCGCCGGAGAGCCGCACGAACGCGCCGAACTCGCGCAGGGACACCACGATGCCGTCGTGCACTTCGCCCTCGGCCACCTTCGCGAGCGCCTCGGCACGCTCTCCGCGGGCCTCCTCCTCGGCCAGCGCGCGCCTCGACACGACCGTGTCGCGTCCGCGGAGCTCCAACACGAGAAACCGCAGCGTGCGGCCGACCAGCGCGGCGGGGTCCGTGCCGGGCGTGCCCGCGTGCGAGAGCGGGCAGAACGCCTTGACGCCGCCGCCCAGCGACACCTCCAGGCCGCCCGTGTTCGCGCCGACCACCGTGCCCTCGATCGGCATGCGCGACTCGCGGGCCTCCTCGAGGTGGGCGCGGGCGCCGTCCCCGCCGAGGGAGCGGGTCAGCAGCAGCTCCCCGTGCGACGTTCCCTTCACCCAGGCCTCGACCGTGTCGCCGAGGGCGATGTCCGAGGCGACCTCGATGCGCTCGATGGCCGCGTCGGCCTTGTTGCCGATGTCGACGAACACGGTGTCCGCGGTGATGCGGGACACGCGCCCGGTCACCCGCTCGCCGGCGCTCGGCAGGCGGGCACCGCGGCCGGGCAGGTAGTCGCGCATCATGGCGGCCAGTTCGTCGGCGCCTACGTCGGCGGCATGCTGAAGGCCGCCCAGGTCCAGGCGGGGGCCGGAATCGGGCGCGGGGACCGGCGCACGGCGCACCGCCGCCTGGCCCTTGGCGGGCGTGGCGACGGGGGGCGGCGCGGGCGCTTCCTCGACGCTCGCCGCGGGGGCCGGGGCGGGCGGCTCGGCGACGATGGCCGTAGCCGGGACGTCCGTGGCGGTGGACGTCGACGGTTCCGGCGCGCTGCTGCGGCGTCGGACGGTGCGGGGGGCGGGGGGGGTGGACATGGCTGAAACCTCGCGGGGTCGCTATCCCGGTCGTGCGGCTTGCGCGCTCCCGGGGACCGGCGTATCGTGCCGAGGAACACGTGGAGCGCGGCGTGGGCATGCTCGTACTCAAGCTCGGGAAGGGGGACATCCTCCAGGTGGGCGAGGACGTGCGCATCTACGTGCGTCGATTGTCCGCGGGTGGCGTGCGCGTCTGCGTCGAGGCCCCCCGGGACGTCGCGGTCTCCCGCCTTCCCGCCCTGCAGGACTCCGAGGGCCCGGATGCGGTGTCGGCCCCGGACGACGAGTCGCCCGACAACGTCACGGTGCTGCGGATCGAGGGGCGCGGGCCGCGGGGTCGATGACGGACCCTCTCGCTCCCTGGGACTTCGTGCTTCCGGACGCGTGCATCGCCCGGGAGGCGGTGGAGCCGCGGGATGCCGCGCGGCTCCTGTGCATCGGGACGTCGCGCGCGGACCGTCACGTCCGGGATCTCCCGTCGCTCCTGCGTGCCGGGGATCTGCTCGTCGTGAACGACGTCCGCGTCCGACGCGCGCGGCTGATGGCGTCACGCGCGTCCGGCGGCGTCGTGGAGGTGCTGCTCGTCGCCGATGATCGCGCGCTTTGCCGGCCGTCGCGTCGTCTGTGCGAAGGGGAGGTGCTCCGCGTCGGGCCGGACGCGTCGGTGCGTCTGCTCGCCCGCGAAGAGGACGGCACCTGGCGCGTGGCGTGCGTGCCGGACGCGGACACCGTCGCGGAGTCGCACGGTGCCGTGCCGCTCCCGCCCTACTTCGGGCGCGACGCCACGGAGGCCGACGCGCGTCGCTACCAGACGGTCTACGCCCGCCGCGGTCCGTTCGCGGCAGCCGCGGCCCCGACCGCCGGCCTGCACCTCACCGAGGACCTCCTGGCGCGGCTTTCGGCGGCCGGCGTGGAGCTGGCGCGCGTGACGCTCGAGGTCGGCCTCGGCACCTTCAAGCCCCTCACCGAGGTCCAGCTCGCCCGCGGCGAGCTGCACGAGGAGCGCTACGAGCTTCCGCACGCAACGTGGGAGGCCGTCGCCGCCACCCGTGCCCGCGGGGGGCGGGTCGTCGCGGTGGGCACGACCAGCGTTCGGGTGCTGGAGTCCGCCGAGGGCCCCGGAAGCGGCCGCACCCGGATCTTCCTGCGTGCGGGAGCGCGCTTTCGCCGGGTGGACCTGCTGCTCACCAACTTCCACCTGCCGCGCTCGAGCCTGCTGATGCTCGTCACCGCCTTCGGCGGGCACGCGCGTGTCATGGACGCCTACGCGCACGCCGTCGCCGCCGGGTATCGCTTCTATTCGTACGGCGATGCCTGCCTGGTGGAGCCGGAGCACGCGACGGGGTAGGGCGCGCCGATGCGAATCGCGCGCTACGAACGCCTGGCCACCGCCGGGGCGGCCCGTCGGGGTCGCCTGCACCTGCCCCACGGGGTCGTCGAAACGCCGGCGTTCATGCCGGTCGGGACGCAGGGCACCGTCAAGGGGCTCACCCCCGTGGAGCTGCACGACGCGGGCGCGCAGATGGTGTTGGCGAACACCTACCACCTGTGGGTGCGTCCGGGTCACGAACGCATCCGCGCCCTCGGCGGGCTGCACCGGATGATGGACTGGGACCGCCCGATCCTGACGGACTCCGGCGGCTTCCAGGTGTTCAGCCTCAAGGAGTTCCGGAAGGTCTCGGAGGAGGGGGTGCGCTTCCGGAGCCCGCTGGATGGCCAGTGGCGCATGCTCACGCCGGAGGTCGCCGTGGAGGTGCAGGAGGCGTTCGGCGTCGACGTCGCCATGGCCTTCGACGAGTGCATCGAGTACCCGGCGGACCGCGACCGCGTGGCACGGAGCACGGAGCGCACCACGCGCTGGTTGCGCCGATGCGAGGCCGCCCGTACGCGTCGCGATGACACGGCGCTGTTCGGCATCGTGCAAGGGGGCATGCACGCGGATCTCCGGGTGGCGCACGCGCAGGAGCTCGCTGCGATGGACCTCGACGGCTACGCCCTCGGCGGGCTCTCCGTCGGGGAGCCCCGCGAGCTGCTGTTCGGCATGGCGGGAATCGCGGCGCCCCACCTGCCCGCCGACCGCGTCCGCTACCTGATGGGGGTTGGCTACCCCCTCGATCTCGTCGACGGCGTGTGCGCCGGAATCGACCTGTTCGACTGCGTCATCCCGACGCGGTCGGCCCGCTTCGGGACGGCGTTCACGAGCCTCGGACGGGTCTCCATCAAGCACGCGCGCTTTCGTGACGACGCGGGACCGCTCGACCCCGAGTGCCCGTGTTACACGTGCGCCCGTTTCAGCCGGGCGTACCTCCGGCATCTCTTCACCGCCGACGAACTGCTGTCCCCCCGGCTGCTCACCTTGCACAACGTCACGTTTTACCAGCGCCTGATGGCGCGGATCCGGACGGCGGTGGAGGAAGGCGCGGACGCGCTGGTCCGCCTGCGCGCCGAGGCGGTGACGTGGATGCAGCCGCTCGGCGACCCTTCCTGACCCTTCCGTTCCGCCCCGGAGTGACCCGATGAACCAGGCCGACCTCCTCCTCGCTCTCGACGCGCCGGCGCGCGAGGGCGGGGGCCTGCCCAGCCAGCTCGTCATGCTCGCCGCGTTCGTGGCCATCTTCTACTTCGTCATGCTGCGTCCCCAGCAGAAGGAGCAGAAGGCGCACCAGGAGCTCGTCGCGTCGCTTCAGAAGGGCGATCGCGTCGTGACGGGCTCCGGGATCCACGGGCGGATCCACGAGGCGCGTGCGGAGACGCTGGTGCTCGAGATCAGCCCGGGCGCGCACCTGACCGTGGATCGTGCGGCGGTGGTCCGCAAGGCCGATCCGTCGAAGGAGGGGTGATGTCGGGACTCCAGTTCCGTCTCGCGGTGATCGTTGCCGCGGTGCTCGCGTCGGTCTGGACGCTCGTGCCCACGGTGATGGGGGAGGGCGTGCAGGCCCGCATCGAGGCGGCCGCGGACCGCGCGGCCAATCCCGACCTGCCCGCGCCGGCCACGCCCGATCCCTGGTACGTCGCGTGGCTGCCGAACAAGGCGGTGAACCTCGGGCTGGACCTCAAGGGAGGCATCGATCTCACGCTCGACGTCGACGTCGAAGAGGCCGTGCGCTCCTCCATCCAGCGCGACGTCACCCCCATCAAGCAGCTGGCGACCCAGCGCGACGTGGCCCTCGACGACGTCCGTCGCGACCGCGCGAACCCCGCGCTGCTCGTGGCGGCCGGTGCCTCCGACGACGCGGTGAAGACGCTCTTCGCGGAGTCCTTCCCGCGCTACGCGTTCTCCGGACGGGACACGCTGGACGGGCGCACGTGGCTGCGCTTCACGATGACGGAGACGGAGCGCGCCGCCATCGCGCGTTCGAGCGTCGATCAGGCGCTCGAGACCATCCGCAACCGCATCGACGAGACGGGGACCAAGGAGCCGGTCATCACCCGCAAGGGCGAGCGGGGGATCTCGGTGCAGCTTCCCGGCGAGACCGACATGGACAAGGCGGTGGCCGCGGTGGGCACGACCGCCCAGCTCGCCTTCGTGCTGGTGGACGAGGACGCGGACACCGTGCGTCTCGGCCAGGGGATCGAGGCGGCCAAGGCGGCGCTCGCCCCCGCCGAGTACGAGGATGACGAGCGACTCTCGGAGTGGCTCCGGGACCAGGGCTGGATCCTCGGGGATCGCGAGGTCCTCTGGGAGAAGGAGCGCGTCGACGGGACCTCCCGTCGCACGGTGCCGCACGTGCTCAAGGGCGGCGCCGTGCTCACCGGCGACGACGTCAACGACGCCCGCGCGATGCCGAACCCCCAGACCGGCGAGTTCTACGTCAGCCTGGAGTTCAAGCCGCGCGGCCAGGCCATCTTCGCGCAGGTGACCGGAGACAATGTCGGTCGTCGCTTCGCGATCGTGCTCGACAAGGAGGTCCGTTCGGCGCCGACCATCCAGGAGCGCATCAACGGCACCGCCAGCATCACCATGGGCGCGGGCGGCATCGAGAACCAGAGCAAGGACGCGAGCACGCTCGCGCTCGTGCTGCGCACCGGCGCGCTCCCCGCGCCCGTCACGGTCGGCGAGGTCCGCACGATCGGCGCGAGCCTCGGCGACCAGCTCATCCGCGAGGGCGTGTGGGGCGCCGTGATCGGGTCCCTGCTCGTGTGCCTGCTGGCGTCGGTGTACTACCGGTGGAGCGGCGTGCTGGCGACGCTGTCGCTGGTCGTGAACGCGCTGCTGGTCGTGGCGCTGCTCGCGGCGCTCGGCGCCACGCTGACCCTCCCGGGCATCTGCGGCATCGCCCTCACCATCGGCATGGCCGTCGACTGCAACGTCATCATCTTCGAGCGCATCCGCGAGGAGCTGCGCGCCGGGAAGGGCGTGCGTGCGGCCCTGGACGTCGGCTTCGACCGTGCCTTCGTCGCGGTGTTCGACAGCAACATCGCCACGTTGCTCGCGGGCGTGGTGCTCTACAGCTACGGCACCGGCCCGCTCAAGGGCTTCGGCGTGACACTCATGCTCGGCGTGTTCACGACGCTGTTCACCGGCGTGTTCGTGTCGCGGGCGCTCATGGACCTCGTGTTCGGCCGCGGCCGCACCACCACCATCAGCATCTGAGGTCGCACCATGTTCGAGATCATTCCGCATGGGTTCTGGGTCGACTTCGTCTCCAAGCGCCGGATCTTCGCCATCGCCTCCGCGGTGGGCGTGGTGCTCGGGCTCGGGCTGTTCTTCGGCGTCGGCCCGAACTGGGGGCTGGACTTCAGCGGCGGCACCGAGGTCCAGGTGCGGTTCGGCGCGTCGACGTCCATCGCGGACGTGCGCGGCGCGCTGGGCACGATGGGGATCGGCGACGACTCGATCCAGCAGCTCGGGGCACCCTCCGACAACCGCTTCCTCGTGCGCCTGCGCGGGGAGTCCACGGGCAACACCGGCAGCACGCGCGTCGACGACGCGCGCAAGGCCCTGGAGGGAAGCTTCGGAACGAGCTGGCTGGAGAGCTTCGCGCTCGATTCCGAGGTCGGCACGACGGTGCGGGTGACCTACGCCGGCGAGGGGGTCCCGCTCGAGAAGGTCGAGGCCGCCCTGGCACGCGTCGAGGGCGTCAAGGTGACGGCGGGCACGGAGCCGAACACCTTGCGGCTCCGTTTGCCGGGCGTCGCCGAGGACATCCGCGCCACGCTGCTCTCCCGTCTTCCGGGGAAGTCCGCGGACATCGAGCGCGCCGACTCCGTGGGGCCCAAGGTGGGCGGCAACCTGCGTCGCGCCGGCATCGTCGCGGTGGTGCTGTCGATCGTCATCCACGTCATCTACATCGCGCTACGCTTCGATCTCACCTTCGCGCCGGGCGCGATCGTCGGCCTGCTGCACGACGTGGCGATCACCTGCGGTCTGCTCGTCCTGACGCGGCAGGAGTTCGGCCTGCAGACGGTGAGCGCGCTCCTGACGCTCACCGGCTACTCGCTCAATGACACCATCATCATCTACGACCGGATCCGCGAGAACATGGGCAAGTTCCGCCGCACGAAGTTCGGCGAGCTCGTGAACACCTCCGTCAACGAGACGCTCGGTCGTACGCTGATGACGAGCATCTCGACCGGCCTTGCGATGATTCCCTTCCTGTTCATCGGCGGGCCCGTCCTCCGGGAGTTCGCCTTCGTGATGCTGGTGGGCATCGTCGTCGGGACATACTCCTCGGTGTACGTGGCCGCGCCGATCACCATGGTGCTCGACGAGAACCGCGATCGCATCGCGTCGTGGTTCGGATTCGGCGGGCGCCCGTCCTCGAAGCGCGGGGCGAAGGCCGAGTCTTCGTCGCCTGAGACCCCTTGACCGACCGGATGCCCGTCGCTAGGACGGCCGCAGGAACGAACGGATGACCAAGAGCGAGCTGGTGGATGCGGTGGCGCGGCGGCAGGGGCTGCCGCGTGTGACGACCGAGCGCGTCGTGAACGTGCTCTTCGAGAGCATCCGCGACGCCCTCGTGTCCGGCGGACGCGTCGAGGTGCGTGGGTTCGGCTCCTTCAAGGCGCGCCACTACGAGGGATACACGGGTCGGAATCCGCGCACGGGCGCGCCGATTGTCGTGGCTCCCAAGGTGCTGCCGGTGTTCAAGGTGGGCAAGGAGCTGCGCGTGCGCGTCAACGGCGGGGTCGACCCCGGCGAATGACGGTCGCCCTGCTCGCGTCGGCGCTCCTGTTCGCGGTACCCGACGCGCGCGCGGGGGCGCTGTACATCAACGGCGTGCGGATGGACGACACGCCGGAGGTCCGGCTGGAACGCTGCACGGTCCGCATCGACGAAGCCGGCAACATCCACATCGACGCGCCCGGGTACCGCCCGCCCGCGCCCACCGCGTCCGCGCCGGGCCGTGGACCGGTCGCGGTGCGTCTGGACCCCGTGCATGGCGCCGCCTCCGATGCGGCCCGGGCGGTGGCGACCGCTTCGGTCGCGTCGTCCCCCGCCGCGCCGCCTGTGGCGAGCCCGCCGGTGGGGACGGTGTCGCCGGTGTCCGGTCCGGTGCGCGAGACGCCGCGCGCGGTGCCGGCGGGTCGCTGGTGGCTGGTCACGGAGGACCAGCAGAGCACGCAGCAGGCCGTCGAGATCCGCATCAACGGGGCCCGGGTGCGCACGCTTCGCTCCTCCGGGGTGCAGGTGCTGATCGACGTCGGGCCGTGGCTGCGCGTGGGCGTGAACGCCATCGAGTTCGTGCCGCAGGCGGGTGCCGGGGCCGGCTCCCTGGCAGCGTGGATCGGGAGCGGCACGCCGGTGAACGGCACCTTGCGCCTCGACGCGCCCGAGGTGCGGTACGCGCTCGGTTCGGGAGATGCGGGAGGCGTGCAGCGGTTCGCACTCACGGTGCGTTAGTCCCGGGATGACGACCCCTCCCGGAGTGCACGTGAACCCGACCGGCCGCCGCACCTACGTCATCGACACCAACGTCCTTCTTCACGATCCCCAGGCGCTCCTGGTGTTCAAGGAGCACGACCTGGTCCTCCCGATCACCGTGATCGAGGAGGTGGACAAGTTCAAGCGCGAGATCACGGAGCTGGGGCGGAGCGCGCGCACGGTGTCCCGCAAGCTGGACGCCATGCGGGCCGAGGGCAACCTCGCGCAGGGCGTGCCGCTGCCCGGCGGTGGAACGCTGCGGGTGGCGATCCCCCGCAGCGACGACGTGAGCGCCGTGTTCGGCGGTGCCGCCGCCACCAACGACAACATCATCCTCGGCACCGCACTGCGGCTTCACCGCGAGGTCCCGGGCGGCGTGGTGTTCGTCAGCCGCGACGTGAACATGCGCCTCAAGGCCGACGCCCTCGGCATGGTCGCCGAGGACTACGAGCACGCGCACGTCTCCGTCGACGAGGCCTACACCGGCGTCGTCGAGCGTGAGGCCCCGGCCGAGCTCGTCGCCGAGATGTACGCGAAGGGCGCCGTGGGCGAGGAGGCACTCGGCGCGGCCGCGGCCGGGCTGGTGCCCCACCAGTTCGTCTGCCTCCGCAACGAGCTGGACACGAGCCGCGTGGCGCTCGGACGTTGGGACGCGCAGGATCGCCGGCTCGTCCTTCTCACGCGCCACAAGGAGGGTGCGTGGGGAATCCTGCCGCGCAACCGGGAGCAGATCTTCGCCCTCGACCTGCTCCTCGACGACTCCATCCCGCTGGTCACCCTCGACGGCATGGCCGGCACCGGCAAGACCCTGCTCGCCATCGCGGCGGGCCTCAAGCGGGTCGCCGACGACAAGCGCTACCGGAGACTCGTCGTCGCCCGGCCGATCTTCCCGCTCGGTCGCGACCTCGGCTACCTGCCGGGGAGCCTCGACGAGAAGCTCAACCCCTGGATGAAGCCCATCTTCGACAACCTGGAGCTCCTGCTCGGCGGCGAGGAGGCGCGCGAGGGGACGGGGCACGCCCGCGCCGGCGGGGCCGGCAAGGCGCACGCCCCGGCCTGGCAGACCCTTCTCGACCAGGGAATCCTGGAGGTCGAACCGCTCACCTACATCCGCGGCCGCAGCATCCCGCGCCAGTTCATCGTCATCGACGAGGCCCAGAACCTCACGCCGCACGAGGTCAAGACGGTCATCACGCGCGCGGGCGAGGGGACCAAGGTGGTGCTGACGGGGGACCGCTACCAGATCGACAATCCCTACGTGGACGCGACCTCCAACGGCCTCTCGTACGTGGTGGAGCGCTTCCGTGGCAGCGCCCTCGCCGGGCACGTCACGCTCCGAAAGGGCGAGCGCAGCGCGCTGGCGGAGCACGCCGCCGGCCTGCTGTGAGCGCCCTCGGCGTCCATCGCTTCGAGGAGGTCGACAGCACGCAGCGTGTGGCGAGGGACCTCGCCGTGCAGGGCGCGCCGCACGGGACCGCGGTGCGCGCGGAGCGGCAGACGCGCGGGCGGGGTCGCCTCGACCGCTCGTGGGACTCCGCGCCGGGCCTCGACCTCACGTGGTCGATCGTGCTGCGTCCCGGCTGTCGCCTCGCGGAGGCTCCGCTGCTGACGCTCGGCGCCGCGGCTGCCCTCGCCGATGCGCTCGACGTACGGGTGAAGTGGCCGAACGATCTCGTCGACGACGAGGGCCGCAAGCTCGCGGGGCTGCTCGCGGAGGTCGACGCCGACGGGGAGCGGGTCCGCTGGGTCGTCCTCGGGATCGGGCTGAACGTGAACCGTCAGGCGTGGCCGGCGCACCTGCCCCGGGCGACGAGCCTCGCGCGCGTGCGGGGCGCGGCGCAGGATCGCGAGGACGTCTTCACGCGGGCGCACGCTGCGGTGGTGACCGGCGCGGACGATCCCGCGCGCCTCGTGCGTTGGCGCGCCCGGGCGCACACCCTCGGCCGACACGTCGTGGTCGGCGATGCATCCGGGGTCGCGACCGAGCTGCGCGACGACGGGGCGCTGCGGGTCGGCACACGCTGGATCACGACCGGCGAGATCGGGTCCTGACGCGCCATCGACGTCCACGGATCCTGGGGCGGGGGGGGCATCCCCCCCGCAACGCCCCCCCGGACGCCAGGCGAGCCCCTATCCGGGTTCTCCGTGCTCCATGCGCCATCGCAGCTTTCGGAGCATGCCGCGCAGCACGCTGACTTCCTGCGCGTCCAGCTCGGCGCGTCCGAGCAGTCGGCGCAGCGTGCCTTCGACGAGCAGTGGCTCGTGGGACCTCAGGAAGCCGGCCATGTCCACGGTATGAAGCCAGTCGTCCACGAGCGGGTCCAGGACGCCGGCCGGTACGACCTCCCGGGCGCGTGAGGCACCGGGTGCCGCGCCGCGCGCCGGGCCGCCGCGTCGGCCGGTCCCCTCCGCACGCGGCACGAAGCCGCGCCGCGTCGCCTCGGTGAACACGCTCGCCGCGACCAGCAGCACCGCCTGGCCGACGTTGAGGGACGCGTGCACGTCCGTGGGGATGTGCACGAGCGTGTGGGCGTGCGCCAGGTCGTCGTTGTCGAGGCCCGCATCCTCCGGTCCGAACAGGATCCCCGTGGTGCGCCCCGGCTCGAAGCAGCGTGCGGCCATGCCGTCGGGTGTGGTGGCGGGCCAGGCGTGGTGGCGGCCGCGCGCGGTCGTCGCGAACACGTGATGGCAGTCCGCCACGGCATCCTCGACGCGCGTCACCCAGCGGGCCTGATCGAGCAGCTCGGCCGCCCCGGGCGCCATCCAGCGCGCGCGGTCGATGTCCAGCGCGCGCGGCGCCACCACGACGAGCCGCCGCAGCCCCATGTTCTTCATGGCCCGGGCGGTCGCGCCGATGTTGCCGGATTGCAGCGGCCGCACCAGCACGACGACGATGTCCTCGCGCAGGGCGCGCTCCACCGCGACGGAGGGGTCGTTCATGGCGTCGTCGTTCATGGCGCACCGTGGGTCGGGGGGAGGGGACGCGGGTCCGCATCGACCGGCACGCGGAGGTCCACGAGGATCTTGCCCTCCGTGGCGGCGTCCGCGTCGCGCACGGCGTCGGCGGCGTCCTCCAGCGCGACGCGGCGGGTGATCATGGGGGAGAGGTCGAGCCGTCCGGCCGCCATCAACCGCAGGACGGCGGGGAAGCAGCCGCCGCCCGCGTGACCGCGCGCGCCATGGATCATCGCGGCCTGGCTCACCAGCGCGTCGAGCCGCACGGGGGTCCGGTGGCCGGTGCGCCCGAGGTACACGATCCGTCCGCCGGCGGCGAGGGCGTCCTCGCAGGCCGGAAGCGTCCGATCCGCGGCGCCGGCCGCCTCCACCACGACGTCGATGCCCAACCCCCGCGACACGGAGAGCAGCGTGTCGGGGACGTCCACCGCGGACGGATCGAGCGCCGCGTCCGCACCCAGGCGCGCGGCGAGCGTGCGTCGCGGAGCCGACGGCTCGAAGACGGTCACGGAGGCCGCCCCGGCCGCGCGGGCCAGCGCCACGGCGCCCAGCCCGATGGGTCCGGCGCCGAAGACCGCCACGTGGGCGCCGGGCATCCAGCCGCCGGCCGCCACGAACAGGCCGTTGTACGCGCACGCCACCGGCTCGACCAGCGCGCCGGCGTCGAGCGCGGCGGAGGCGCTCCCGAAGCGCTCCGCGAGCGCCTCCAGGCGCCACAGCAACCGGGCCTCCACGCACACCAGCGACGCGAACGCCCCCGGCGCGGTGAAGCCGACCATGCGCAGCCTCAGGCATTGGTTGGGGCGGCCACGCCGGCAGGGCTCGCAGGTGGCGCAGGCGCGCATGCCCTCGCCACACACGAGCGCGCCCGGCGCGAGGTCCGTCACGCCGGGTCCCACGGCGACGACGGTGCCTGCGTACTCGTGACCCAGCACGCACGGCAGTTGCGCCGGTCCCGAGAACCGCACCCATCCCTCCGCGTCCGGAACCGCGCAGTGGGCGTCGCTGCCGCAGATCCCGCAGGCGTGGACAGCCACGACGACCTCTCCGTGCCCCGGCGCGGGATCGGGCACCTCGCGCAGCACCAGCCGCGGGTCACGCCACGCCAGATGGGCGGCCCGGGCATGTCGGGTCTCGTGCGCCTCCGGCGGCATCGGCGCACGGGGTTGCCATGTCGCCTCGAGCACGAGCGCGCGCATGCCCTCAGGCTCCGCGCGGGCGCACCGGTTCGGTGCGTTGCATCGTCACCTCGAGGATGGCCCGGCCGTTGGCGCTCGTGATGGTGAAGGTCCATCCCCCCCAGGTGTACCGCTCGCCCACGGCGGGCACGTGGCCCATGTGCGCCAGCAGGAAGCCCGCCAGCGTCTCGTAGTCGCCGTCGGGCATGGCGAAGCCCGTCACGGCGTGGAGGGCTTCCGCCTCGGCGCGACCTGACGCCATCCACTCCCGATCATTGGCCCGGCGCACGTTGGGACGCTTGCCATCGTATTCGTCGTCGATCTCGCCGACGATCTCCTCCACGATGTCCTCGATGCTGAGGATGCCGACGGCGCCGCCGTACTCGTCGACCACGACCGCCAGCCGCTGCCGACGTGCCGTCAGCTGTCGGAACACGTCCTCCACGCGCGTCGTCTCGGGCACGTAGGTGACGTCCTTGGTGACCCCCAGCACGTGGGTCGTCCCCTCCGGGGCGAACAGCAGGTCGTGGTGCGAGACCATGCCGACGATGTCGTCGATGCGCTCGCGGTACACGGGCATGCGGCTCCAGCCTTGCTCGACCATCACGGCGATCGCCTCGTCGATCGTCGAGTCCGCGGGAATGGCGGCAACCTCGATGAGCGGGACCATGGCGTCCTCCACGCGGGTCTCGGAGAAGTCGAAGACCCTGCGGATCATCTCCTTCTCCTCCGCCTGCATGTCGCCGGCGCCCTCGGTCTCGAGCAGCATCCGGATGTCCTCGCGCTTGACCGCATGCGGATCGTGGGCCCGCACGCCGAGCATCGCCAACACCGCGTGCTCGAGCGTCTCGCCGAGCCAAAGGATGGGCGCCGCGCCTCGCATCACCCACTCGAGCGGCGCGGCCAGGGACGGTGCGAGCGTATTCGCGTGACGATGGAACAGCGACTTGGGCACCACCTCGGCGAAGATGACGGTGATGGGCGTGAACAACGCGATGGCGGCAAGCTCGCTGGTCACGCCGTGGCGGTGGAGCGCGTGCGACACGAGGGACGCACCGGTCACCGTCGCCAGGTTGGCGCCGAGGAGGCACACGCCGACGAACCGGCTCGGGCGCTCCAGCAGGCGCAGGGCGCGTCGCGCGCGCGCGTCGCCGTCGTCGGCGCGCGCCTGCAGCGCGAGGCGGTCCGCGGAGACGACCGCGATCTCCGACCCGGCGAAGAACGCCTGGACGAGCACGCAGGCGAGGGCCAGCAGCAGCTCCGTCTCCGTGGTCACGAGGGGACCTCCGCCGGTTCCGGCGCGGGCACGTCCGCGCGGGTGACCTCCACCTCCGCGATGCGCCGCGCCACGAGGCCCCGCACGCGGAAGGTCCACGTCACGCCGTCCGCGCTCCAGGTGACGGTCGCGCCGGGCTTGGGCAGGCTGCCGAGCTGGTGCAGCACGAAGCCGGCCACGGTCGTCCATTCCCCCTCGGGCACCTCGATGCCGAGGCTCTCGGCGAAGTCGGACACGTCCATGGCACCCTGCACGCGCCAGCGTCCGGGGCCCATCGGCACGACCTCGCTCACGGGCGCGTCGGATTCGTCGGGGGTGTCTCCCACCAGCTCGCGCAGCAGGTCATCCAGCGTGACCAGGCCGATGCACGTCCCGTGTTCGTCGACCACGATGGCGAGATGCTGCTTGCGGGCGCGAAACTCCCGCAGCAGGTCCTGCGCGCGTTTGCCGGGCGGTACGAACAACGCGGGACGCAGCAGGCGCTGGATTTGCCGTGGTGACGGCGCGTGTCCCCGCAACCGCAGCAGGTCCTTGGTGAGCAGGATGCCGACGATGTTGTCGGGCGTGCCCTGCCACATGGGAACACGGCTGTAGCGCTGCTCGTGCACCGCGGCGAGGAGCTCCTTCCAGGGGGTCGTGGTGGGGAGGGAGAACACGTCGGGCCTCGGGGTCATGAGGCGCGCCACGGTGATGTCCCCGAACGCGAACACGCGGTGGATGATCTGCTGCTCCAGCGGTTGGATGGCGCCGGCCAACAGCCCGCGGTCGACGAGCACCCGCAGCTGCTCCTCCCGCAAGGACGCGTCGACGGGCGCCTTCTCCACGCCGAAGGCGCGAAGGACGAGCGCGCTGATCACGTCGATGACCCAACGGAACGGTCCGATCGCGAGGTTCCACAGCGCGAGCGGACGCGCGATCGCCAGTGCGGCGCCCCGCGCGAAGTGGATGCCGAGGGCCTTGGGGAGGATGTCGGCGAGGAGGATCACGAGCGGCGCGACGAGGACGATGTTCAGCCAGGGCCATGCCGGGACCAGCGTGCGCGCCAGCTCGGCCGACACGGCACCGAGCGCGATGTTGGCGATCTCGACGCCGATGAGGAGCGAGGCGAGCAGCGTGCGCGGCTCTTGAATCATCGCCAGCACCAGCGCCCCGCCGCTGCGGGCGCGCAGTGCCTCCCGGTCGCTCTTCTGGAGCGCGAAGAGCGACACCTCGGCGAGATTGAAGAACGCGCACACGACCAGAAGCACGGCCAGGAGCACGAGCGTGGCGGTCACGGACGAGGGGTCGGGACTCAGGCCGACTCCGGGCCGAAGTGACGGAACAGCGCCGGCGGCCACGAGGGCGCCGCCGCGTGGCGCGCCAGGTGCAGGGGCCCGCCCTCGGACGTGGGGGTCGCGACGAGGGTGCCGATGCGCTGGACGGGGACGCGGTGCATGCTTGCGACGGCACATATCGCATCCGCGTCGCGCGGGTCGGCGGTGAACAGCAGTTCATGATCCTCCCCGTAGGCGGTCCGCCACGCGAGGGGGCCGTGCCCGGGGAGCGCGTCGGCGTCGATGCGGGCACCCGTGCCGCTCGCCGCGCAGAGGCGGCGCAGGTCGGCATGGAGGCCATCGGAGAGATCCATCATGGCCGTCGCCAGCCGCGACTCCGCGAGCGCCGCCCCGAACGCGACGGGCGGCATCGGTCGGTCCCGATGCGCGCGTGCCGCCGCCGACGGCGCGGGATCCAGCATCGCCTCGGCCATGCGTCCGAGGGTGCCGGTGACCCAGACGTCGTCGCCGGGACGTCCGCCGTCACGACGCACGGGACAGGCGGCGTGTCCGGCCGCCGTGAGCGTGGCGACGCGCACCGGGCCGCGCGTGGTGTCGCCGCCGACGAGGGCAAGCCCCCAGAAGCGGCACGCCGCGTGGACGCCGCCTGCGAACCCACGGACCCAGTCACGGTCGAGCGGTGCAGGGAGCGTGAGGGCGAGGGTGGCCCACCCCGGTCGGGCGCCCATGGCGGCGAGATCGGACACATTGGCCGCGACGAGGCGCCATCCCACGGTCTCGGCGTCGAACCGCGCGTCCCAGTGCGTGCCCTCGACCATGGTGTCGGTCGTCACCACCAGGAGGCCGTCGCGGGGTGCGAGCACCGCGGCGTCGTCTCCGATTCCGAGGTGCACCGGGCCGGGCGCGGCACCGGAGGCGAGGGTCGCGATCACGAAGCTCTCGTCGTCATCGGCGCCCAGTCCCTCGTAGGCCGGGTCGGTCACGGCGGCGAACCGGTCTCCGGCTCGACCGCACCGGGTGGCGGCAGCAGCGCGACGCCGGTCTCTCCGATGGTGAGGACGCGGTAGTGCCGGAGCGCCTGGCGGTCCTCGCCGAAGCCCTCGAGTCCCGACACCGAGGCGAGGAGACGCGCCGCGCGGAGTCCGGCGAGCCCCCCACCGCCGTCCGCCACCACCCGGGCGAGGCGTCCGAGGTCGTAGCCCACCGCGTCCATCATCGTGGGCTCGCCCACGCCGCGGGCGCGCCACGCGTCGACGAAGTCCAGGACGGTCGGGTCGGCCGAGCTGGCGAGGAAAGCGTCCACGAACATGCTGTCCCGCACGTAGGCCGCACCGCGCCTCACGAAGTCCTCGTTGTTCCACGCGGCCAGGCCGAGCAGCCGCACGGGCCGCTCCCCCCGCCGCGGAACGAAGGCACCGATGGGGAACTCCTCGAACGCGAGCGCCGCAGCGAGCAGCGCCGTGGGCTGGTACCCGTCCGGAACGAACAGCCCCTCGTAGTCCACCACCGGGGGCAGCGTGGCCTTCTCGGCGTTGCCCCCTTCCTTGGTGATGGCCTTCTTGATGGCACGAAGCTCCGAGGCGCGGCCCTGGAAGTCCTTGCGGCCGAGCTGGCGCGCGACGGCGAGGTAGTCCTTCTGGCCGGAGGCATATCCCAGGCGGATGGCGATCTCGCCGCCACGGGCCCGCACCGCCGATTCGAACAGCGTGGCCGCGCTCTCGCCGTACGCGGTCTGCGGGTGGACGACGGCGAAGCGCCGCAGTCCGTGCACCTGCATCGCGGCGTCCAGGAGCGCGGCGATCTGCTGCTCCACCGAGGGATACCCGCGAAACACGTGGTCCCCGGCGGCAAGGCCCTCCGCGCTGGACGTGAGGGTGATCATCGGCACGCGGAGCGCCTGTGCCGCGGGGGCGCACGTGGCCGCCTCCTCCTTGCGGAGCGGACCGAGGACCAGCGAGGCGCCGCCGTCGAGCACGCCCGATTCCAGCGCGGCGACGCACGCCGCGGGATCCCCGTGGGTGTCAACGACCTCGACGCTCAATCCGGGTTCGGCGGCCATGCGGATCGCGTCGCGGAGGCGTCCGGCGGGCACCGCCATCTCTCCCGTGAGCGGAAGCAGCACGAGGAGCTTCCGCATGTCGGGCACGACCCGCGCGGCGGCCCTGCGCGCGGTGTAGGCGGCCTCCCGCAGGTTGGGGGACGCGGGGAAGGCCGCGGGAAACGCGGTCGCGAGACGCGCCGCCTCGTCCCAGTCGGCCCTCGAGACGGCATCGCGCATGCGCGCGAGGGCGACGTCCTCGGAGCTGGCGGCCGCCGCCGGTGTCGGCGAGGGCACGGTGCGCACCGGGACGGTGGGGGCGGCATGGGCGAGGGCGACCAACGTCGCGAGCAGGGTCATCACGCGCGCGTCTCCGCGGGAGGGGGATGGGGGGCGGACGCGCCGTGCGTGACGGCATCCCGCCGGGCCAGCCATTCGTTGATCCGCGGATGCGCCGCGATCCCGACCGCGTGCGCGACCTGCGCGACGAGCCCTCGCTGTGCGTCCGTGAGGGCCTCCGGCACGTCGATGGACACGCGCACGTGCAGGTCCCCGCGCCCGCGTCCCCGGCCGGGAAGGCCCGCGCCGTCCACGCGGAAGGCGCGTCCCGCGGGGGTCGCGGGCGGCACGTGCAGCGTCACGGTCGTCCCGTCCGGGAGCGGCAGGACGACATCGGTGCCGAGCACGGCCTGCGGCCAGGAGAGCGGAACCTCGCACAGCAGATCCGGGCCGCGCCGGACGTACAGGGGGTGTTCGAGCACGTCGACCAGGACGTACAGATCGCTGGGTGGCACGCCCTGCACGCGCGATTCGTTCCCGCGTCCGCGGACGCGGAGCTTCTGGCCGGAGGCGACCCCTGCGGGAATCCGCACGCGGAGGGTCTCCTCGCGGGGGCGCAGGCCCTCACCGCCGCAGCCGCCGCAGCTTCCGCCACCCCGCTGGCCCGTGCCGTGGCACGCGCCGCAGGTGGTGCGGAGGAAGCGACGCCCCGGGTCCTTGCCGGTGCCCCCGCAGGCATCGCACGTGGCGCGCGTCGCTGCGACGTCACCACGGCCCCCGCAGTCGCCGCACCGTACCTCGCGCAGGTACGCGACGCTGCGCTCCCCGCCGGTGGCCGCCAGCTCCAGCGGCACCGAGAGCGCGTGGCGCACGTCGGCGGGAGCCGCCCCGGCGGGACGCCCGAACAGGCTCCCGACCGCGTCCCGGAGGATGGCCTGAAGATCCTCGGGGGTCGGTGGGCGGCCGCTCGGTGTGAAGAGCGGGCCCAGGCGGTCGTAGCGGGCCCGCTGCTCGGGATCTCCGAGCACCTCCCATGCCTCGGCCACCTCGCGGAAGCGCCGCTCGGCCTCGGCGTCCCCGGGGTTTCGGTCGGGATGAAGCGCCAGCGCGCGCGCGCGGAAGGCCTTCCGGATCTCCTCGGGCCCCGCCTTGCGGGACACGCCGAGGATCGCGTAGTAGTCCTTTCGCGCCACGGGGGTTCCTAACGTGCCGCACAGGCGTCGTGCGGCGCCACGTGCCTCTACTCCTCGGCGGGAGCCGCCCCGCCCGCGACGGCCGAGCGCGCCACTTCCTGGCGGGCGGCGGCGTAGAGCGAGGAGGCGATGACCTGCGCCCGCACGGCGAGATCCTCGTGGGCGCGCGCGATGATGCCCGCGTTGCCGCTCTCGGAGGCCTGCTCGGCCGCGTGCAGCGACTCACGGATGGCCAGCGCGTCCGAGGCGCTCACCGAGTCGGCGTACTCGTCGAGGCTGCGTCGCGTGGTGTAGATGAGCCCATCGAGGCGGTTGCGCGCCTCCGCCGCCGCACGCCGCTCGAGATCCTGGGCGCGGAAGGCCTCGGCGTCGCGCACCGCACGGTCGATGGAGGCCTCGTCCAGGCCCGAGTTCGAGACGATGCGCGCGCTCTGGGCGCGACCGGTGCCGCGATCCTTCGCGTGGACGTGGAGGATGCCGTTGCTGTCGAGCTCGAAGGTGACCTCGATCTCGGGAACGCCGCGCGGGGCCGGGGGCAGCCCGTGCATCTCGAGCACCCCGAGGCTGGTGTTGTCGGCCGCCATGTCGCGCTCGCCCTGGACGATGTGCACGCGGACCATGTCCTGGTGGTCCTGGGCGGTGGTGAACACCTTGGACTTCTTGCAGGGGATGGTCGTGTTGCGGTCGATGATCGGCTCGAACAGCCCGCCGGCGGTCTCGATGCCGAGGGAGAGCGGCGTCACGTCGAGCAGGAGGATGTCCTTGACCTCGCCCTTCAGGACGCTGCCCTGGATGGCGGCACCGATGGCGACGACCTCGTCGGGGTTCACGCCGCGCTCGGGCGTGCGACGGAAGATTTCCTGGACCTTCTGCTGCACGCGCGGCATGCGGGTCATGCCGCCGACGAGCAGCACGGCGTCGAGGTCCTCCGGCTTGAGGCGCGCATCCTCGAGCGCCTTCCGGCACGGGGCCTCCAGTCGCGCCACGAGGTCGGACACCAGCTCCTCCAACTGGCCGCGCTCCAGGGTCGCCGAGAGATGCAGGGGACCCGCCTCGCTCATGGACAGGAACGGGAGCTGGATCTCGGTGTCCGGCGCGGTCGAGAGCTCGTGCTTGGCGCGCTCCGCGGCTTCCTTGACGCGCTGGAGCGCCACGGCGTCCCCCTCGAGCGACGCGCCGGTGTCCTGCTCGAACTGGCGGATGAGCCATTCCGCGATGCGGTTGTCGAAGTCCTCGCCGCCGAGGAAGGTGTCGCCGTTGGTGGAGCGCACCTCGAAGACGCCGTTGTCGATCTCGAGGATGGACACGTCGAAGGTGCCGCCGCCGAGGTCGAACACCGCCACCTTCTGGTGGCCGGTCTTCCCGAGGCCGTACGCGAGCGCCGCGGCCGTGGGCTCGTTGATGATCCGCAGGACGTCGAGGCCTGCGATGCGCCCGGCGTCCTTGGTCGCCTGGCGCTGCGCGTCGTTGAAGTAGGCGGGAACCGTCACGACCGCTTCGCTGACCCGTTCGCCGAGGTAGGCCTCGGCGACGGCCTTGAGCTTGTCCAGCACGATGGCGCTGATCTGCGGGGGCGACCAGTCCCGGTCATCGACGCGGATCCACGCGTCGCCGTTCTCGGAGGCGGCGATCTCGTAGGCCACGAGCCCCTTTGCGCGCTGGACCTCCTCGTCCTCGAACCGACGCCCGATGAGCCGCTTCGCGACGCTGACGGTCCGCGTGGCGTTCGTGACCGCCTGGCGCCGGGCGACCTGACCCACGAGCCGCTCGCCGTCCCGGGCGAACGCGACGACGGACGGCGTGGTGCGGCTCCCCTCGTCGTTGGGGATGACCAGCGGCTCCCCCTGCTCCATCACGGCCACGCAGCTGTTCGTGGTGCCGAGGTCGATGCCGATCACCTTGCCCATCGTCGCTCCCGAACCCGGCAGCGGACCGGGCATACGGGCGGGGCATATCCGTCGCGCTACCCTGCGGCCACGGTGACGCGCGCGGCGCGCAGCAGGCGTCCCCGGTGGAGGTAACCGGCCTGCACCTCGTCCACGAGCGCGCCGGCCGGCACGTCGGCCGCGGCGACCTGCGCCACGGCGTCGTGGACCTGCGGATCGAAGGTCGTGCCCCGGGCGGCGGGGACGCGCGACAGTCCCAGTCGTTCGACGTGGCGCCGCAGCTGCTCGGCGATCATGCGCAATCCGGTGGCGAGGCTCTCCGCGTCGGCGTCCTCGTGCATGCGGGCCCGCTCGAGGTTGTCCGACAGGTCGAGGAGCGCCTTGAGCACGCGCTCCTCGCCACGCCGCTCCGCGTCCTCCGTCTCCCGCTTCGCACGGCCACGGGCCCGTTCGAAGTCCTCCCGGAGCGTGGCGAGCTCCGTGCGCGCGGCTTCGGACTGGGCCTCCAGCTCGGCGATGCGGGCCCGGCTGCGCCCGAGCTCCGCCTCCGCGCGCCGTTGGGCGGCCTGGGCTTCCTCGAGCCGGAGACGCGCACGGAGCACGTCCTCGTTCATGGCGGGGATGCGCGGCGCCGGGGCCGCTGCGGCCGGGGCATCGATCTCCACGTCGAGGTCGCCCGCGACGGGGTCCGGGGGAGGCGTTGCGGAGGGGGGTGGGCCCCCCTCCGCCCCAGCGGACGGAGCCGGGGAGGGCCGGCGGGTCCGCGCGTCGACCGCGGCGACGGCCTCGTCGAAGAGCGAGGGGTCGATGTCGATCTGGAAGGACGGGGTGGGATCGTCGGGGGTGCTCATCGCGCGGGGGGTAACGCATCTCCGCTCGCGTCGCCGGGTGGCGCGGAGACCGCGTCGCGCAGCAGGCGGGCGACCACGGCGTCGACGAGCGGGAAACCGGCGTCGGTCAGCAGCAGCCGGGCGCCGCGCGCCGTGAGCAGCCCGTGCGCGTGCAGCGCGGGGTCGGGGCGCAGGCGCAGGCCGGTGCGCACGGCGAGCACGTCGGTGTCGATGCCGTCGACGTGACGCAGCCCGCTGCCGAGCAGCTCCGCCAGGAGCACGGTCCCGACGGGGCGCTCCCTGGACACGGTGGGGTCGCCCGGGCGCAGGTACGCGTCGACGTCCGAGGTGTTCACGGTGCGCGTGCCGTCGAGCTCCCAGCCGTGCGCGCCGACCCCGAGTCCGGCCCATGGCCGTCCGAGCCAGTAGTGCTCGTTGTGGACGCAGCGGTGGCCCGGCCGTGCGAAGTTGGACACCTCGTAGCGCGCGAGGCCCGCCGAACCGAGCGCCGCCACGGCGTCCGCGTACATGGCGTGCCACGCGTCGTCGTCGGGCGGGCGCACGCGTCCGCGGGCCACGCCGGCGGCGAAGGCGGTGCCGTCCTCGATGGTCAGGCCGTAGAGCGAGACGTGCGGCGGCTCGAGCGCGCGCGCGGCGTCGAGCTCGCGCATCCAGTCCTCGCGGGTCTGGCCCGGCGCGCCGAAGATCAGGTCCAGGCTCCATGACGCGAAGCCCGCCCGCGCGACGTGCCGCAGCACCGCCGGTGCGGCGCGGGAATCTTGCCGGCGCCCCAGGACGCCCGCCGTGCGCGCGTCGAAGCCCTGCACGCCGACCGAGAGGCGCGTGACGCCGGCGGAGCGCAGCCCGTCGATCGTGGGCGCGTCGAGATCGTGGGGATTCGCCTCGAGGGACACCTCGGCACCGGGAGCGGGCGCGAGGCCGCGGAGGATCCGGGCGATCTCGCCGGGCGGCGTGAGCGACGGGGTGCCGCCCCCGAAGAACACCGTCTCGGGCGGGGACGCGGGGAAGGCGGCGCGCCGCAGGTCCCATTCGCGGAGCACCGCGTCGGTGTAGGCGGCGTGCGGGCGGTCGCGCCGCACCGACACGGTGAACGCGCAGTACGGGCACCGCGCGCGACACCAGGGGATGTGGACGTAGGCACCGTAGCGCACGGCGCGGGCCGTATCGCGCGGATACACCGGAAGGGATGGTGCACCAAGCGTTCGACAATGGCCTGCGCGTGTGGGTCGATCCCTCCGGCGAGACGGACGTCGCCGCGATCTACCTGTGGGTGCGCGCCGGCGCGTCGTGCGAGCCCCCGGGCCTCGAGGGCGCCGCGCACCTTCTCGAGCACATGGTCTTCAAGGGCACGCGCAGCCACGGCGTGGGTGGCGTCGCGCACGCCATCGAGGCGATGGGCGGCGATCTGAACGCCTTCACGAGCTTCGACGACACCGCCTTCCACTGCACCGTGCCGGCGTCCCGGGCGCCGGAGGCGCTGGCGGTCCTCGCCGAGATGCTGTGTGCGCCGCTCCTGGACGCGGACGAGCTGGAGCGGGAGCGGCTGGTGGTCCTCGAGGAGATCCGCGGCGGCGAGGACGATCCCGACCTTGTCCTCGCCGAGGCGACCTGGGCGCGCGCCTTTCCCGGGCATCCCTACGGCCGTCCGGTCATCGGCACGGTGCAGACGGTCTCGGCCATCGGGCGCGACGCGCTCGCGGCCTTCTGGGAGCGTTGGTACCATCCCGCGAACGCGGTGCTGTCGGTCGCGGGGCCGGTCGACGTGGAGGCCGTGCTCGCCGTGGCGCGGGACTCCCTCGGCGGACCCGCGCGGAGCGTCCCGGACGCGCGACGGGAGGCGCAGCCCCCGACGCACGTGGCGCCCTCGGTGATCCGCCGCGGCTTCGAGGCGACGCTGGTGGAGCTGTCGTGGCCCTGCGGCGCGGTGGACATCGCGCGGGAGGCGGTGCTCGACGTGCTCTGCGGCGCGCTCGGCGGAGGGCGGTCGGCGCCCCTGGAGGCGCGGCTTCGTCGTCGGGAGGGCCTCGTGCAGTCGGTGTCCGTCGGGACCGCCACGGAGCGGGACGGTGGGCTGATCTCCGTGACCCTGCACGCGCACGCGGGGCAGGCGGGTGCCGCCGTGGCCGCCACGCGCGAGGAGCTCTCCCGGGCGGCGGACGGCGGGCTTTCGGAGGCGGACGTCGCGCGCGCCCGGGCGGGGATCGTGGCGGGCCTCGCCACCCGACGCGAGTCGGTGGACGCGCGTGCGTCCGACCTCGCCGGAGACGTCGTCAAGTACGCGGACCCGCAGGCGTGGCGCGCGTACCTGCGGCACGTGGAGGCGGTCACGCACGCCGACGTCACGGCCGCGGCACGGGCGCTGTTCCGTCCGGACGCGGAGGTGCTTGTCGCGCTGGTGGCCGACGACGACACGTTCGAGATCCCGGCGCCGCGCGAACGCGCGTCTCCCCGCGCGCCGGCGCGGGGAGAGGCTTCCCGTGAGCCTTCGCGACACGTGCTTCCGAACGGCGTGCGGGTGCTCCTGGAGCCCACGGCCTCGGAGGTGGTGGCGGTGCGTGTGGCGGGCCTCGGGGGCGCCCGCGCCGTCGCGCCGTCCGCGGCCGGGCGTGGCAGCGCGTGGGCGCGCATGCTGACGCGCGGGGTGCAAGGGCTCGACGCGCACGCCTTCGCCTGCGAGGTGGAGGCGCTCGGCGCCGGGATGGGCGCGACGACCGGTCGCGCCGCGCAGGTCGTCCGCGGCGACTTCGTGCGTGGCAACTGGGCCGAGGCGATGGGACTCCTCGGGGACATGCTCCGGGTCCCGTCCTTCGACCGTGACGAGCTGGAGCGCGTGCGCACGGAGATGCTGGCCGCCCTCGACGAGCGCGACGACGAGCCCGAGCAGGTCGCCACCGAGCGGCTGGCGGCCCGGCTCTACCCGGGCCATCCGTATGGCGCGCCCGCCGGCGGGACCCGAGCGTCGCTCGGCCGCCTCACACCCGCGGGGCTGTCGGCGTACCACGCCGCATGGGCCCGCGCGGACAACCTCGTGGTCGCCGTGTCCGGCGGCTTCGACCCCGACGTGATGCTGCGCCGGCTCGGGCGTTGCTTCGCGTGGTTGCCGCCGGGTCGCGCCGTGTTCCGTCCCGCGGTGGTCCGCGCGCCGGCATCGGTCGAGCGCGTGCGCGTGCGTACGGACCGGGAGCAGGCGCACGTCATCGCGGTGTGGCCGGGGGCGCGTGCGTGGAGCGATGCGCAGCCCGTCGTGGAGATCGCCACCGGAGTCCTGGGGGGCCAGGGCGGCCGCCTGTTCATGCGGTTGCGCGAGCAGCACGGCCTCGCCTACCAGGTCGGCGTGCAGGGCAACGAAGGGTGGGACACGGGGATCGTCGTCGGGACCGTGTCCACCGACCCCGCGCGGATCGACGAGGCGGAGCGGCGGCTCGTGGACGAGGTGGGTGGACTGGGTGCGGCTCCGCTGGAGGACGGGGAGCTGGAGCGCGCCCGTGCGGCCGCGCTGGGTGCGCTCGACGCGGAGTTGCAGGCGGCCGGTGCGCGGGCGACCCTGATGGCGCTCGCCGAGCTGCATCGCGGGGAGGGGGTCGATGCCGTGCGCGGAGTGCGGGCCCGGTTGGCCCGGGTGGGTCACGAGGACGTCCGCGCGTGGGCGACCCGCGCCCTCGGGCGGCCCTGGGGCATCGCGCGCGTGGAGGTGACGTCGTGACGGACGAGCGCAAGGTGCGGGAGGTCTGGAAGACCTTCGCGCACCGCGCCGTGGTCGGCCATGCCCTCGTGCGGCGCGTGGGCGCGCGTGCGTGGGCGGCTCCGGCGTGGGGTCGCGTCCATGCACGCTTCTTCGCGCGCTGCGGGGTGCCGGACCCGTTCGACCCGGCGGTCGAGGACCCCGGGACGGGTCTTGGCGAGGTCGGACTGGCGGCGCCCCGTCGCGAGCCGGCACCGCACGCCGCACCGCCCGCGCCCAAGGCTCCGGCCGGCCCGCGCCTGCCGAACCTGCCCGGCCCGTCCGCGCCGGCCCCCGTGCCGGCGGCCATGGAGCGCAAGGACGGCAAGGCCGCCCCGCGAATCGGGGAGATGCGTCGGGACGACACCGCCGAGCTCAAGCAGAAGCTCCAGCAGAAGGAGCGCCTGCGGGCGGATCCGGCGCGCGCCAACGCCTTCAAGGTGCAGCAGCCCGTCGCGCGCATTCCGGTGCGCCCCGGCGTGGCCGGCGCGGAGGGGGAGGCCGCCCCGGGGACTCCCGTTCCGGTGCGACGTGCGCCCCCGCAGGTGCCGCACGCGCCTCCGGGACCCGGGGTCCGTCCTGCATCCGCGCCGTCGCGTCCGTTCGCCGGCGCCATGCGTCCCTCCTCCGGGGCCCGTCCGGGCACCGCACCCGACGTGGTCGGGAGCGAGGTGGGGGATCCCTTCGCTGCGGGAGGGCCGCCGGTGCGCCCCGCGCCGGCCGCGCCTGCGGTCGCCGCCGCGTCCCCGGAGCCGCCCCGTGCCCCGGCCCCGCCTCCGCCCCGCCCGATTGCTCCGCCTGCGCCGGCGCAGGCCCGGCCAGCTCCTCCGGTCGCCCCGTCCGGTGCGCCGTCTTCGGCGGGGTCGCCTCCGCCCGCAGCGGGAGCCGGTCGCGCGCCCGCGCGTGCCGGTGGAGGCCTCGACGATCTGTTCGGCATGGGTGCCGGTGGGGATGCCACGCGAATCCGCATGCCGAAGGCGGACGAGGGGGCCCCCAAACCGCGTCGCCCGACCGTCGTGGATCCGTCCCAAGCGCCGGGCGGCGTGGACCGTCGGCCTCCGCCGGCCCGACCGCCGAGCGTGGCGCCATCCTCGCCGGCACCGTCAGGCCCGACGAACGACGGCCCCGACGAGGACTGAGCCTCCTCGGGGCCGTCCAGGCCCGCCGGGTGAAGCGGTCAGCCCTGCTTCTTCACCAGCTCCAGGTCGATGTCGATGCCGACCTCGTCGCTGACCACCACGCCGCCGCCGTCCAGCGCCGCGCTCCAGGTGATCCCGAAGTCCTTGCGGTTGATGGTGGCCGTGGCGCGCGTGCCGGCCTTCACGTTGCCCCACGGGTCCTTGAACTCCGGGGAGACGGTCTTGACCTGGACCGTCACGGACTTGGTGACGCCGCGGATGGTCAGGTCGCCGATCAGATCGAAGCTGTCCTGCTTCACGTTCTTGACGCCGGTGGACACGAACTTGGCCTCGGGGAACGAGGCCACGTCGAAGAAGTCGGGGGACTTGAGGTGCTCGTCCCGCTTCGCCTCGCGGGTGTTGATCGAGGCGATGCCCACCGTGCCCTGGACCTTGGTGGCGCCGACGTTCTTCGGGTCCCACTCCACCGTGCCGGTGAAGGTGCCGAACTCGCCCCGCACGGTGCTGACCATCATGTGCGTGACGCTGAAGCCGACGCGGCTGTGGCTCGCGTCGACGTTGTACACCGTGCCGGCCAGCGCGGGGGTGGAGAGGGCGAGTGCGCCGAGGATGGCGAGGGAGCGGATGGCGTGCATGAAGTCTCCGGGTGGGTAGGGACGAGGGCCCGAAGTCGAACCCTCGACCTATCTCCCGTAGCCTGCCCCCGTCGCGGCGCATGCGGTTTCGACGGGACATGGTGTTCGGATTACTGGACAATGTGGCCCCCGCCGAGCCGTCCCCGGAACTCGACGAAATCGCGTCGATGGCGGTGTTCGCAGCCGTCGTGGAGCGCGGGTCGTTCACGGCCGCCGCGCGCGCGCTCGGCATCGCGAAGTCCGTGGCGAGCGCGCGGGTGGCGCGGTTGGAGGCCCATCTCGGTGCCCGGTTGCTGTACCGCACCACGCGCCGGGTGGTGCTGACGCCGGCCGGGGCGGAGCTGTACCCCGCGTGCGCGCGCGTGGCGGCGGCAGCGGGCGAGGTGCGCCGGGTGGCGACGGAGGCCGGCGCGCTCCGAGGGCGCCTTCGGGTCAACGCGCCCGTCTGGTTCGGGCAGCGGTGGCTCGCGGCGCCGCTCGTGCGGTTCCAGGAGCGCCACCCCGGGGTCGACATCGACATGGTGCTCGACGACGCGCGGGTGGACGTGGTCGGCGGTGGCTGGGACGCGGTCGTGCGGCTGGGGCCCGTGGGCGACCCGGAGCTGGTGGCGCGACGCTTCGCGCTCGACACGCTCGTGCTGGTCGCGTCGCCGGCGTACCTGGCGCGCGCGGGGAACCCGTCGCACCCCGTCGAGTTGACGGCGCACCGGAGGCTTCGCTACGCCCATGCGGACCCCGAACGCGGCGTGACGTTCGCGGGACCCGATGGGGAGTTCGCCGTGCCGATGACGGGGTCCCTGGCCGCGAGCGACAGCACCCTGCTCCGCGCGCTCGCGGAGGAGGGGGCCGGCGTGATCGTCGCGCCGTGGTCGCTCGTCGGGGAGGCGCTCGCGACCGGTCGGCTCGCGCGGCTCCTCCCGGATTACCGCATCGGCGACGTCCCGTGCCAGGTGGTCCACGCGCACGGACCGCATCCCCCCGCGCGCCTGCGGGTCTTCGTCGACCACCTCGTGGCGCACTTCCGCGTGCCGCCGTGGGGTGCCCCCGCCTAGCCGATCGGGACGCCGAAGCGGGCGAGCGCGTCTTCAAGCGCCGGGACGTCCGCGACGCGCACCGTGGCCCCGTGCGGCGTGCCGATCCCCCAGTCCACGCCGATGACCGGCATGCCCGCGGCGTGCGCGGCTTCCACGTCCGCCGGCCCGTCGCCCACGAGCACGCCCTGCGTGGCGCCGAGGCGCGCGA
>JBDLRI010000144.1:0-6965 GCA_039800105.1 Pseudomonadota bacterium | reverse complement strand
CGGCAGGCGGAGGGTGCGTCCTGCGGCATCGGGGCCACCGACGCCGAGCTGGACTGCGTCGACGCCGGGTGGGACGCGCTGACGGCGGAGGCGCGCCGCGCGCACGCGGAGGCGCTGGAGGCTGCCGTCGACGCGCTGCCGGAGCGGGGCCGCATCCTGAGCGCCACGGTGCACGTCGCGGACAGTGCCAGCGAAGCCGCCCGCGTGATGTCCAACGGCTTCGAGGGGGTGCACCGCACCACCGGCTTCAGCCACGGCGTCGAGATGACGCTGGAGGACGCGGACGGACGGCGGCCCGAGGGCTACGCCTTCACCTCCGCCCTGCACGCCGCGGATCTGCCCGGGGTGGGCAGCGTCGCGCGCGAGGCCTGGGAGCGCAGCGCGCAGCGCCTGGGGAGCGGCCCGGTCGCTTCGGGGCGCTACCCCATGCTGCTGGAGAACCGGGTGGTCGGGCGGATCCTCGGGGTGCTCGCAGGCCCGTTGTCGGGCGCGGAGCTCCACCAGCAGCGCAGCTTCCTCGCCGGAAAGCTCGGCACGCGCATCGCCGCGGAGGGACTCACGATCCTCGACGAGCCGCTGCTGCCGCGCGGGCTCGGCAGCCGCCCCTGGGACGGGGACGGGTTCCGCGCGCGGCCCATGGCGGTCGTGCGCGCGGGCGTGCTCGAGAACTACTACATCGGCCTGTACCACTCCCGGAAGCTCGGCGTGCCGCCCACCACCGGCAGCCGCAGCAACTGGGTCGTACCTGCCGGGACGACGGCGCCGATGGACCTCGTGCGCGCGCTGCCGCACTGCATCTGGGTCACGGGGTTCCTGGGCGGCAACAGCAACGGGCTGACCGGGGACTTCAGCTTCGGCGTGCAGGGCGTGCTGCTGGAGCACGGCGTGCCGGTGCGCAACCTCTCCGAGATGAACGTGAGCGGCAACATCGGCGAGGTGCTGGAGCGCTTCGTGGCCGCCGCGGACGATCCCTGGCGCTTCGGCGGCCTGCGCAGCCCGAGCCTGCGGTTCGACGACGTCTCCTTCAGCGGGACCTGAGCGCCGGCGTCGGACTTACGGGACGCAGTCGACGCGCAGGCGGAAGTTCGTCGGGGTGCCGTCCTTCGGCTCCACCACGACGCGCCAACCCGTGCGCGCGTCGGGCCA
Organism: Pseudomonadota bacterium; assembly: GCA_039800105.1. GTDB lineage: Bacteria > Myxococcota_A > UBA796 > UBA796 > SXON01 > CAMAXZ01. The sequence goes on along the minus strand of JBDLRI010000144.1, from coordinate 5,819 downwards.
CCCCACCACGGCGCGGTCGGTCCCGACGCGGTCGTTGCCCTCGCACACCGCGATGGCGGCCCCGCTGTCGGGACACGTGCCCCCCGCATCCCAGCGCAGCACGGCCAGGTCGACGTCACCGCAGGGCGCCTCCAACGTGATCGTCGCCTCGACACCGGGCGCCAGGTCGAGGTCGTAGACGCGTTCGGCCCCGTCATAGGCGTGGCGCTCGACGTTCACGAAGCAGAACCAGGCGGTGTAGTCGCCGCCGCCGTAGTCGTCCCGTCCACCGTCCGTCGAGGCCTCCACGACGTCCCCGCACCGCAGGGCGTCGGTGAGGCAGTCCGGTCCGTCGGGCGCGTCGTCGGGGAAGCGCGCGTCGCACAACGCGTCGTCCCCGCCGCCGCCGCCCCCACCTCCGCCGCCACCGCCACTGTCATCGGGCGACGTGCCCGTGTCCCCGCCGGGCCCGGGCAGCACGCACGCCGTGAGGAACGCGAGGAGCAGGGCGCGACACGGGACCATGACCTACCGTAGCCCGTCCCGCGCACGTCCGAGGCCGTGGCGTCGCGACACCGATGTCGCGGGGGAGCGGTGCCAGCCACCTCCGAAGGCGCAGGAATCGCGGCGGAGGAGGGTGTTTACAGGTTGGCACGCGGCGTGCATAGTGGGAGGGCACGCTCCGCGACGGAGCGCCGGAGGTTCCATGATGCGTCTGCTTTCCCCCCTCGGCGTGATCGGACTGTCCCTGTGGCTCGGCGGGTGCCGGGCCGAGCCGCCCGCCAAGGGCGACGACCCCGCGCCCAAGGGGGATCCCGCCGCCCCGTCGAGCGCGCGCCTTCGCCGCTTCGAATCCTGCGACGACCTCAAGCAGCGGGTCACGGACGCGTGGGTCGAGGAGATCGTTCGCAGCCGCTACAGCGCGTGGGGCTGGTACGACGTCGCGGCGGGCGCGGCCGAGGACGGCGCGAGCTCCGAGGGCAGCGGTTCCGGCGGGGATCGCAGCGGGCCGTCCGACTACTCCGAGACCAACACCCAGGTCGAGGGCGTGGACGAGCCCGACATGGTGAAGACCGACGGCAACTACCTCTACGTGCTCCAGCAGAACACGGGCGAGCTGACGATCGTGAAGAGCTGGCCGGTCGCGGAGGCGGCCATCGAGAGCACGCTCCAGCTCGAGGGCTGGGTCAGCTCCATGTTCCTCGAGGGGGACACCCTGGTCGTGTTCAGCCAGGTCTACGACCCGTCGTGGCGCTTCGGTGCCGCCCAGCGCATCAGCATCGTCGACGTGTCCGACCGCAGCGCCCCCGCGGTGGTCCGCGAGATCGACCTCGAGGGCTACATGACCGCGGGTCGGCGCATCGGGAGCGACGTCTACATGGTGCTGGACTCGTGGATGTCCTACCCGACCGAGGTGTGGCAGCTGGCCCAGGACGAGTCCCTCGGCCTTCCCGCCGCGAACTGGGAGGGCACCGAGGAGGAGCAGGAGGCGATCCGCGCCGAGGCGCGCGCGCTCCTGGCCGAGCCTGTCCGGGCGCTCGTCGACTCGATGGACGAGTCCGAACTCCTCCCGCAGGTGTGGGATCACCTCCCCGGGGAGGAGGTGGAGGGTGCGCCGCTCTTGGCGTGCGAGGACCTCTACGCGCCCGAGGCGCTCACCCAGCTCGGCACGCTCTCGGTCGTGCACCTCGATCTTGCCGCCGAGGCCACCGAGCCGGTCTCCGCGTCGGGCGTGTACGCGAGCGGCTGGACCGTCTACGCCTCCCAGGAGAGCCTCTACGTGGCCCAGACCTCCTGGTCGTGGTGGTGGGGCTGGGGCGGACAGGACGACCTGCAGACCCACATCCACCGCTTCGAGCTGGCCGGGTCAGACACGGTGTACACCGGCTCCGGCGCCGTGGAGGGCTGGATCCTGAACCAGTTCGCCATGGATGACGACGGCTCGAACCTCCGCGTCGCGACGACCGACTGGAACAGCTGGGGCGGCGCGGTGGGAGCGGCCGAGGGCGACGTGGTGACGTCGGGCGAGGCCACCGAGGCGGCACCGCCGGCCGAGGGGGACGAGACGACCTCCGACACGGACGAGGACACCGCGGAGACGGACGCCGCCCAGCCCGGAAACAACGTGTGGATCCTCGACACGGAGGGCGAGACGCTCGACGTGGTCGGCTCCGTGCGCGGGATCGCGCCCGGCGAGCAGATCTACGCCGTGCGCTTCCTCGGCGACACCGGCTACGTCGTGACCTTCCGGCAGACGGACCCGCTGTTCACCCTCGATCTCTCCGACGCGGCGAACCCGCAGGTCGTCGGTGAGCTGCACGTCCCCGGCTACTCCAGCTACCTGCACCCGGTGGAGGGCGGCTACCTGCTGGCCGTCGGCATGGACGGAGAGGAGGACGGCACGATCAACGGCTTCGCCGTGAGCCTGTTCGACGTGCGCGACCCGGCGAATCCCACGCGCGTGGAGCAACTCGCCGTGCAGAGCGACTCGTGGAGCTGGTCGGAGTCCCTGTGGGACCACCACGCCTTCACCTTCCACAACGACGTGCTCTCCGTGCCGCTCTACACCTACGACTACGACGAGCTCACCGGCGCGTGGGACGGCTTCTCGGGCATGCTCGTGGTGTCGGTGGACACGACGGACGGCCTCGAGGAGCTCGGTCGCGTCGACCATTCCGACATGGTGGCGGTGAGCGAGTGCCCCTGGGACGACGGCTACGTGGACGACGGGACGACCACCGAGACCTCCGATCCGGCGGAGGACAGCAGTGGGTCCACGGGCAGCTCGGATGGCTCGGCCGACAGCGGCGGTGCGTCCACCCCCGGCAGCGAGGGCAGTGCCGACGACCCGGCGCGTGAGCCCGGCGCCTGCCCCGACAGCTACTGGTACGCGCCCATGCGCCGCAGTGTCGTGATCGAGGACTACCTGTACTCCATCTCCGACTACGGCGTGAAGATCAGCGAGCACGCGGCACCGGCCAACCAGGTCGGCACCCTGCTGTTCCGCCCGCTGCCCTGAGGGTCGAGCCGGGCGCCCCGGCGGCGTGTGCCGCCGTCGGGGTGCTCCGGGCTCGCTCCCGCGCGGTCCGCGCCCTGCGCGGACCGGCCATGCGGCCGCCCTCCGCATCCCTGGCGCGTTCGGACCTAGGAGCCTGCGCGCCGCGCGTAGAGGACCGCCTCCGCCGCCCGCTCCCGCGCGAAGGCCCCCGGCTCCGGCACGCGCAGCAGCTCCTTCGCCATGGCGAGCGCGACATCGTCGCGCGCGGCGATCTCGGCCGCCCAGGCGCGCGCCTCGACGCGCGCGTCGGAGGCGACGCGGTGCACCAGCCCCCAGGCGAGCGCCGTGTCCGCGTCCAGCTCCCGTCCCGCGAGCACGAGCTCCCGCGCCCGCGACGGCCCGACCATGGCGAGCAGCCGTGACGTGCCGCCCGCCGAGGGCACGAGGCCCAGGCCGGTCTCGGGGAGCGCGAACCGTGCGCCGTGCGACGCCACGCGAAGGTCGCACGCCAGGGCCAGCTCGAAGCCCCCGGCGATCGCGGCGCCGTGCACCGCCGCCACGCTCACGAACGGCGCGGCGGCCAGTGCCTCGAACACGCGGGCGCTGCGGAGCGCGAAGGCGTCGAGCGGGGTCGCGCGCGACAGTTCTTCGCGGTCGGCACCGGCGCAGAACGCGCGGTCCCCGGTGGATTCGACCACGACCACCCGCACGGCGCCCGACAGCGCGTCGATGCCCGCCCGCAGCGCGTCGAGGTGCGCGCGATCATATGCGTGCGCGCGCTCCGGCCGGTCCAGCACCAGCCGGCCGACCGCCCCGTCCGCAAGGACCGCTACCGCCATGCGGATGCGATAACCTGCGGCGATGCGCTTCCACGTGGTGTGGGATCACCCCGAACCGTGCCCCTACCTGCCCGACCAGGTGGCGCGCATGCCCATGCGCATGCCCGTGGAGGCGATCGCGCCGGACGCGTTCGATCGCCTGCTCGCGGAGGGGGACCGCCGCAACGGGGTGACGCTCTACCGCACGCGCTGCCCGCGCTGCACGGCCTGCGAGCCGATCCGCATCCCCGTGCAGGAGTACGCGCCCACGCCGAACAACCGGCGAGTCCTGCGCCGCAACGCGGATCTGCGCGTGGAGCTCGGCGCGCCCCAGGTCACGCCGCGCCACCTGGAGCTGCTGAACCGTCACAAGATCGAGCGCGGCCTCTCGCGCACGGGCGAGGATCTCGACATCGAGCAGTACCGCCTGTGGCTCGTGCTCAGCTGCGTGGACACGCGCGAGGTCCGCTACTACGACGGGGATCGGCTGATCGCGGTCAGCATCCTCGACTTCGGAAACCGCGCCTGCTCGAGCGTGTACCACTACTTCGACCCCGACGAATCGCGTCGGTCGCTCGGGGTGTACTCGGTGCTGCGCGAGCTGGAGCTCGTGCGCGGCATGGGGCTGGGCTGGTACTACCTGGGCCTGTACGTCGCGGACTGCCGCCACCTCGCGTACAAGGCGGACTACTACCCGCACCAGCGCCGCATCGACGGGGCCTGGCGGACCTTCTCCGAGCGCCCGCGTGCCTGACGCCGCGCCGCTGCGGCTGGATCACCTCCACGCAGGGGACTGCCTGGAGGTCCTGCGCACGCTCCCGGACGCGTCGGTGGACCTCGTGTTCGCCGACCCGCCGTACAACCTGCAGCTGCGCCAGGAGCTGCGACGACCGGACACATCCAGGGTGGACGCGGTGGACGCGGCGTGGGACCGCTTCGAGTCGCTCGAGGCCTACGACGCGTTCACCCGCGCGTGGCTCTCCGAGTGTCGCCGGGTACTCAAGGACACCGGCGCCATCTGGGTCATCGGGACCTACCACAACATCTACCGGGTGGGCGCGGCCCTGCAGGACCTGGGCTTCTGGTTCCTCAACGACGTGGTGTGGGTCAAGTCCAACCCCATGCCGCAGTTCCGCGGGGTCCGCTTCACCAACGCCCACGAGACGCTGCTGTGGTGCGCCAAGCACCGCGACCAGAAGCGCTACACCTTCCACTACCACGCGCTCAAGGCCGCAAACGACGACCGGCAGATGCGAAGCGACTGGCTCCTCCCCCTGTGCGGCGGCACCGAACGGCTCCGCGAGGACGGCGCCAAGGTGCATCCCACGCAGAAGCCCGAGGCGCTGCTCTACCGGGTGCTGCTGGCGACGACCAACCCCGGTGACGTCGTGCTGGACCCGTTTTTCGGCACCGGCACCACGGGCGTGGTGGCGCGGCGCCTGGGGCGCCGCTGGATCGGCATCGAGCGCGACCCCGCCTACCGGGCGGCGGCGGAGGCGCGGCTGTCCGCGGTCGTGCCCCACGCCGACACCACCGACCCGGAGGTGCTCGGCCACCTGCGGACCCGCCGCAACGCGCCCCGGGTGCCGCTCGCCCGCCTGCTCGAGGAGGGATGGCTCGCGCCGGGCGCGCTCCTCCGGTTCCGGGGCGACCCGGACCGCACCGCCGTGCTGCTGGCGAACGGCGAGCTGAAGGTGGGGGAGCTGCGCGGGAGCCTGCACCGGGTCGGGGCCCACCTCGCCGGAACCCCCTCTTGCAACGGCTGGGACTGCTGGCACGTCGAGGCCGACGGCGCGTGGGTCGTCCTCGACGTGCTGCGCGAGCGCCTGCGGCGCAGGGGTGCGGCACCCGACTGACTCGGCCCGGGGGCGTTGCGGGGGGCGGGCACAGCCCCCCGCCCCAAGAGCGGGTGCTCTGCGACGGTGGGCGCGTGACCGGGATGCGTCCCCCGTTCACACCGCCACGACCGCACGGCGGTCCTCCCCCGATGGGGCCGCCCGCGCGATAGTCCCTCCGGCCGGGAG
>JBDLRI010000143.1:0-8887 GCA_039800105.1 Pseudomonadota bacterium | reverse complement strand
AACGCCGGCACCAGCGGCGGCGGGGGTCCGATTATCGACGTGGCTGCGGGTGGCCAGGTCACGGTGGCGGGTCAGTCTACGTCTGACATGCTGGGGCTCACCGGTGGCGCGGGCAAGCTGGTGTCCACGGCTCGCCTCGGCGGTGCCATCTACGCCGACGCTTCGGCAGCGCCGACCAATCCGACCGTCGCCCTCACCCATGTCTCCGTGTTTGGCAACAGCGCGGCGGACGATGCGGGCGCGATGTACCTGGCGGGCGTGGCGTCGGCGACGCTGACCACCAGCCAGGTGCATGCCAACACGTCGGCCGGTGGCGTGGGCGGTGTCTTTGTGGAGGCGGGCGGTGCGTTGACGTGCACCGGCGCTGCCGGCACCAGCACCCTGCTCGGCATCTACGACAACACCGGGTTGACGGACGGCGGCGTGTATCTGGAGCGTGGTGGTCCCTCGGATGCCTCGTTCACGGCCAACACGTGTGACTTCGGGACCATTCTGGGTGGCAACACGAACAAGTTCGGCGCGGGTCCGACGTACACGAACCAAGACGTCTTTGCGGAGAACGGCGGCTCAGGCACGGGCTACCACTTCAACGCCAACGACAGGACTGTCTCGTGTACGAACGGCGCCTGCACCCCGTTCCCGTGATGCGCTAGCCCCGATGTTCCTCGCCACCCTGCGCCTCTACGGTTCCGCCGCGCGTGACGCGGGGCGGGCCGTCGCGCGGGGTGGGTGGGCGCTCGGGTGGCTCGTCGCGGCGCTCGTCGGCATGGCGGTCCTCGGCGTGCTCGTGGCGCCGCTCGGGATCCTGGGCGGGTTCGCGCTGGGCTTCGCGCAGGCCGCGGCCGCCGGCACGTACCTCGCCTGCGTGCGTGACACGCTGGGGGCGGGCCGACCGCTCGACCTCGGGCGCGTACGTGACAATCTGGGGGCCTACACCTGGGATGTCATGAACGTGCTGTTTCCGCTGTTCCTGCTCGATCTCGTGCTGGCGCAGGTGCGGCTCCCGTACGTGGGCATGGTCGTCGGCATCGCGGTGTTCCTGTTCCTCAACCCGCTGCCGGAGATGGTCGGGCGCGTGCGCGCCGGCGGGCTGGACGTGCTCGGGGAGGCGTGGTCGTTCATGGGCCGCGCGGGCCCTGAGTGGCTGCTCCCGCAGGCGGCGTTCGTCGCGGGCGCGTGGGTGCTGCTCCCCGGCGCGTCGGCGGTCGACCGACTCGTGCGGGTGCTCGGCGTGTTCGGGCCGCGCATGGGCTTCATGGAGGCCGGCGGGCTGGGCCTCTCCGCGTGGGTCGGCGGGGGGGGCGTCGTGCGCGCCGTGGCGCTGCTGGTGCTCGTCCACGCCGCGATGGTCTTCCGCGCCGCCCTGTACCTGCGCCTTGCGTCGGGAAGCCGCCGAAGCCGTGCGTGGGAGGCCCGCTTCTAGGCTGCTCGTCTGCGCGGGAGCCGCTCAGGTGTTCTCGCGCGTGGCACAGCGCCGCACGATGGTCTAGACTCGAGGAGTCGAGGTCCGTCATGACCGTCTCCGTCGTTCGCGAAGCCCTCCGACCCCTCGCAGGCCTGACCGCCGGGGCGCTCGCCCTTGTGCTGTCCGGCTGCGGTGCCACCTGGACGCCCCTCGACGGCGACGGGGACGGGATCAGCATCGCCGAGGGAGACTGCGACGAGTCTGCGGCCACGGGCGCGTCCATCGGCCCGAACGCGGCCGAGGTGGCCTACGACGGCGTCGACCAGAACTGCAACGGCGACGCCGACGAGAACGACAAGGACGGGGACGGCGTCGCGTCGACGGAGTTCGGGGGTACCGACTGCTGGGACGACCCGGACCTCGTCCCGGACGCCTTCGTGGCGCTCAACGGCCTCCCGCAGCTGGGTGCGGCGGACGTGTTTCCGGGGGCACCCACCGACACGTTCTACGACGGCATCGACCAGGACTGCGCGGGCGACGGCGACTTCGACAAGGATGGCGACGGCTTCGCCTCCGGCGCGTGGCCGCAGCGCGACGGCAGCGTCGGGAGCGACTGCTGGGACGCCGACGAGGAGGACGCTCCCGTCGTGGCCACCTGCGGCGGGGACGGCTCCGGGTCGCTCCTGACGGCCGCCGACGTGAACCCCGAGGCCACCGACGCCTCGTTGCTCGACGGCATCGACCAGGACTGCTCCGCGGACGATTCACGCCTCGAGTTCGACCTGGACGGCGACACCTTCGCGTTCTGCGAGGAGTGCGACGACGCGAACGCCGCGATCTACCCGGACCCGGCGATTCCCGAGGTCTGGTACAACGGCGTCGACGAGAACTGCGACCTGAACGACGGGGACCAGGACGGCGACGGCTACGTGGACGCCGCCTACACCGGGCCGCTCGACCCGGACGGGGACGGCACGGACAACTTCGCGGCCGGGGACTGCTGGGATACGCCCGAGGTGCGCCCGGACGCCTTCACCCCGCTCAACGACCTGCCTGCGCTGGAGGCAGCGGTGGTGAACCCCGGCGCACAGGGCGACGCGCCATACGACGGCGTCGATCAGGACTGCGCCGGCGGCGATGAGTTCGACGTCGACGGAGATGGTGTGCACACCTCCGCGTTCGTGGACCGCGCGGGGACCGCGGGCACGGACTGCGACGACGCCGATGCCGGCGTGCTTCCCGGCGCCGAGGATCCGTTCTACGACGGCGTCGACAGCGACTGCGGTGGCGAGGATGACTACGACGCCGACGGCGACGGGCACGTCGCGCCCGACTACGCCGGCCTGACGACCCTGTACGCCGCCGGCACCGGTGCGCTCCCCGCGGATGACTGCGACGACGACAACGTCGACGCGAACGGTGGAATCGCGGACGAGGACTGCGACACGGCGTTCGACGACGACTGCGACGGCGCCACGGACGCCGTCGACGCGATCGCCTGCACGGTCTTTCATGACGACGCGGACCGCGACGGCTTCGGCAACGCCGCGGCCACGCAGTGCAGCTGCGAGCCCCTCGGCACCTTCGACGTCGCGCCCGCGCTGGCCACTGACTGCGACGACAGCGTGTCGACCGGCCCCGGCCGCGCGCCCGGTCGCGCCGAGGTGCCCGGCGACGGCATCGATCAGGACTGCGACGCCCTCGGCGTGGATGCTTGCTACGAGGATCTCGACGAGGACGGGTTCGGCAGCGACACGGTCGTGGCGGGGCTGAGCCTGGACTGCGCGGCGGACGGCCAGCGCGCCAAGGTGGCAGGAGACTGCCTCGACATCGGCTACGGTGCGGTGCGCACGCATCCCGGGGCCGCGGTGCAGGAGCCCGCGACCGCCTGCACCCGCGACATGGACCAGGACGGCTACGGGGACGAGTCGCCCGTGGCCGGCATCACCCCGGGACGTGACTGCGACGACGGCGAGGCGGTGGTGTTCCCGGGCGCCGTGGCCGAGGCCACGGCATCCCAGTGCATGCGGGATGACGACGGGGACGGCTACGGCGACGCGAGTCCGCCCTCCGGCTACGATGCCGGTCACGACTGCAACGACGCCGCGGCCACGATCAAGCCCGGCGCGGTCACCGAGGCGACGGCGACGCAGTGCATGCTCGACGTCGACGGGGACGGCTACGGCGACGCGGATCCGCCCTCCGGCTACGATGCCGGCCGCGACTGCAACGACGTCACGGCCGAGATCAAGCCCGGCGCGACGGATCTCCCGGTCGACGGCATCGACCAGGACTGCGACAACCGGGAAGTCTGCTACGTCGACGAGGACGGCGACGGCGTCGGGGTCCCGAGCACGGCCGTTTCGCTGACCGGCTCGTGCACCACGGCCGGGTACAGTACCCGCAACGACGACTGCCACGATGACCCCGCGGACCCGCGCGCGGCGTCGACCTTCCCCGGTGCGGGCCGGTTCGAGTCGTCCGCGTCGGGGTGCCGTCTGGACGCCGACGGCGACGGCTTCGGCGAGGCCGTGATCCCGGATGATCTGCTCGCCGTGGCGGGCCTCGTCGCGGGAACCGACTGCCTCGATGACGCGGCCGATGCGGACGCGGCGGTGACCTTCCCGGGCGCAGGCGCGCTGGAGGGCGATGCCGCCGTCGCAGCGGCGTGCGTCACCGATCGGGACGGCGACCAGTACGCCGACGAGGCGCCGTCGGCCGCCGGCGTCGTCGCAGGCACCGACTGTCTCGACACCGACCCGGACTTCCACCCCGACGCGGAGGAGGTGGCCGTCGACGGCCTGGACCAGAACTGCAACGGGACCGACGCCTGCTACGCCGACCTCGACGAGGACGCCTTCGGCACCCTCACCCTGGATGACACGGTCACCCTGGATTGTGCGTCCGGTGCGCGCGTCGCGACCGTCTCCACCGACTGCGACGACGAGGACGCGGGGATCTTTCCCGGCGCGTCCGGTGACGTCGTGGGCGACGAGGTCGACCAGGACTGCGACGGCCGGGAGATCTGCGTGCTCGACGCGGACGGGGACGGCTACGGGGACGACGGGCGCAACGCCTTCGCCCAGCCCACGGTGGAGTCGCCCGACACCACCTGCCGGGCGGCGGGCGAGAGCACGGCGGCGCGCGCGACGGACTGTGACGATGCGCGGGGCGATGTCACCCCGGGTCGGCCCGAGAACGGCGTCGCCGACGGGTTGGACGACAACTGCGACGATCGGGAGGCGTGCTACGCCGATGCCGATCACGACGGGCGCGGCACCGCTGCGGGGGTGGACAACCTCGTCCTGGATGCAGACCTCGCGTGCGGCAGCGTCGGCAGCGCGGGCACGGACGACGACTGCGACGACTCCCGCGGGGACATCACCCCGGGACGGGCCGAGGCGGTCGTGGCGGATGGCGTGGACGACAACTGCGACGGCAGCGAGCAGTGCTACTCGGACGCCGACGGGGACGGATTCCGCGACACCGCGCTCGTGGCGTACGCGGTCACCGCCGGGTCGACCGGGAACTGTTCGGTCGCGCTGGCCGGCGGCGGCGTGCGCGCGCAGGCGTCGGCGGGCACCGACTGCGACGACGATCCGACCGCCCACGGGCCGGATGCGTGGCACAGCGTCAGCATCGCGGTGAACGGCGCGGCGGGCATCCGGCCGAGTGCCACGGACACGCCGGCGGACGGGATCAACCAGGACTGCTCGGCAGGGGACACCTGCTACGTGGATGCGGACGGTGACACCTTCGGGTCCACGGACACCACGTCCTCCATCGACCTCGATTGCCTGGACCTCAGCGAGGCCGACGACGCGTCGGACTGCCTGGACACGGGCCTGGACGCGGCGTCGGCCCATCCGGGTGCGGCGCCGAACGACAGTCGCACGGCCTGCATGATGGACGCCGACGGCGACGGGTGGGGAAGCACCGCGCGACCGGGAACCGGTGCGCTCGGCACGGACTGCGACGACGCCGACCCGGGGGACTACCCGTCGGCGACGGAGATCGTGGGCAACCTCGACGACGAGGACTGCAGCAACACCGAGATCTGCTACGTGAATGCCGACGGCGACAGCCACCGCGTGGGTCCGTCGGGGGCGCAGCTGGTGACGGCGGTGTCGGCGGCGCTTTGGGTGTCGAGCGCGGACATGGACTGCTCGGATGCGGGGGAGGCGGCAGCCAGCGTCCCGAACGACGACTGCCTGGACACCGGCACGGACGCGGCCTTCGCGTTCCCGGGCGCGGCGCCCAACGAGACGGGCGGCGCCACCGCGTGCATGATGGACGTGGACGGCGACGACTACGGCCGTTCGACGGCACCGGGCACGGGCGCGGCGGGATCGGACTGCGATGACGCCAGCTCCTCGGTCCATCCCTCCGCCTCCGACACGGCGGCGGACGGCATCGACTCCAACTGCGACAGCAGCGAGCCGTGCTACAGTGACGCCGACGGCGACGGGTACCGTGACACGGTGCTCGTGGCGTACACGGTGACCGCCGGGTCCACCGGGAACTGCTCGGTCGCGCTGGCAGGCGGGGGCTCGCGTGCGCTGGCGACGGCGTCGACGGACTGCCTCGACACCGGAGTCCATGCGTCGGCGACCTACCCGCGCACCAACGGCGTGGCCGGCTGGCTCGACGCTTCGGGCTGCATGACCGACGCCGACGACGACAAGTACGGCGCCACCAGCGTGACCGGGGGCGTCACCGCGGGGCTGGACTGCGACGACGCCGCCGGCACCACCCGCCCTGGCGTGACCGACATCGTCAACAACGGGATCAACGAGGACTGCTCCGCGGGGGACGCCTGCTATGCGGACGCGGACGGGGACGGCTTCGGTTCGTCGTCGGCCACGGTGTCGTCGCTGGACCTGGACTGCGCGGACGCCGGCGAGGCCGACGATGCCACGGACTGCCTGGACTCGGGCACCAACGCCGTGTCCGCATTTCCGGGAGCCGCGCCGAACGACAGTCTCACGGCCTGCATGATGGATGCCGACGGCGACGACTGGGGCAGCACCACGCAGCCGTCCGCCACGGGTGGGGTCGGCACGGACTGCCTGGACGCCGGCACGGGTCCCGGGGGGCAGCTCGCGATCGCGGTGAAGCCGGGCGCGACCGAGATCTGTGACGCCGACAACTTCGACGAGGATTGCGACGGGACCGCGGACGACGCCGACACCTCGGTGTCCGCCGCCGGCAAGGTCACCTACTACCGCGACGACGACGGGGACGGGTTTGCGAACCTGGCGAGCGCGGGCACGCCGACGTGCGATCCGGCCCCGCCGTACATCGCGCTGGCCAGCAGCTGCACCGCCGCGCAGCTCGTGATCAGCCCGAACTGCGACTGCAACGACGTCCTGAACAACAACGGCGCCCTCATGGACCCGGGCAACACCGAGGTGTGCGACGGCGGCAACGTGGACGAGGACTGCGACGGGGCCTGGGACGACAACGACACGGGCGGGGCGTCTGGGAAGTCGACGTACTATGCCGACTCGGATGGGGATGGGTTTGGCAATTCGTCCTCCAGCGTGTCGCGATGCGACATGCCATCGGGATATGTCACGAATGCGTCGGATTGCGCGACGATCAACGCCGCAGGTACCACGGTGGCCGCAGTGGACACCAGTGCGCGCACGTACCCCGGCGCACAAGAGTACTGTGACGGTGTCCGGACGGACTGTCGGGCATCCAACTCGACGGACGGCCAGTTCGAGTTCGGCCTGATCAGCTACACGACGAGCGCCAACGCGGCGTGGAACAGCGCCACGTTCACGAACGTGACCGACCGCGACGTGACGCCGACGTACCGCCTCGCCGAGTCCTTCACGGACAGTAACGTCAATGGCGTGTACGACGCTGGCGAGACCTACGTCGACACTGACGGCAACGGCGTTTACACTGGTCCGCGCACCTTCACCTTGACGTCGAGCACGACGTACAACATCTGTCCGTGGCCATCCGCATCGTCCTGGACGAACGCGTCCGGATCGACGGTGAATGGCACGCCGCCGGGCACCGCGAACAACTACTACGCGCGGTTCGTCGTGGGTGCCACGTCGGGAACCGGCAGCACCGGCGGCATCACGGCGACCCTCCGCGGATGTCCGACGGACGCCGGCGCCAGCTGTAGCACCGCCGCTTCGACGAATACCGCGATCACGCTCAATGGTGCAGGGATTGCGGCGACGTCGGGTGCCCCGCACGGAGGGCTCCTCAAGGTGTACCCGAGCGTCACCGCCAACACGCCAAACGCGGTGACCATGTCCAACCTCACGTTGACCGGCGGGCGTGGCTTCTATGCCACGAACACGCGTGGTGGAGCCATTCATCTGGATCGGAACGCCTCGGATACCGGCACGGAGCAGACGCTGGCGCTGACGAACGTGGTGATCACGGGGAATTCGGTCCTGAACGGCGGTGGCGGTGTCGCCCTTGTCAACTCCGCCCGGATGACGATGAATGGCGTGACGGTGTCCTCAAACAGCGGCGCGGGCGGAGGAGGCTTGCTGCTCTTCAACACGGCCCGCGTCGAAGCGACCGGCGGCAGTATCACCGGCAATTCAGCGACCAGTTCCGCGGCAGGGAATGGGGGAGGGGGGATTTACGTGCAGAACGCTGCGCAGCTGTCGCTGACGAACGTGGCTGTCTCTTCCAACACGGCACCGTTGGGTGGTGGTGTTCTCGTGACCAATACGGCGCGTGTGGACATGTCGGGTGGAAGCATCAACGGGAACCGCAGCAGCACGAACGGCGGTGGTGGCGTGTCCATGGCGGTAAACGCACGCATGCGCGTGGTGAACACGTCCATCACCGGGAATTGCGCGGGTTCACTGTCGGGAACCACCTGCACGGCGAATAACGTTGGCGGTGGCGTGCTGATCAGCGGTTCTGCAGGCAACACGCCTACGTTCCACTGCGTCGGATCCACAGCGGCCACGACGTACGGGGTGTACGCGAATACGTCAACGTATGGCGGTGGCATCGCTGTAAGTGCCAATTACGGAAACGTGTGCCTGAACACCTGCGACTTCGGTCACGGTGGCGGCAGTTCCACCAACAACACGGCAAGCAGTAGCACCAACACGCGCTCCATGTCCTATTTGTATAGTTCAGCCTGGCGGGCAACCTCCGGCGGCGGTTCGACATGGCCGGAAGGCACGATGGGCGACGACCAACCTAATGGGTCTTCCAAGAACTACGCGTTCGCCGGCTTGGCCACGCCGACGATAACGACCCCGGCTGCCTGCACCCTTCCATAACGCCCCGGGGGCGTGCGGCCGCCGTCGAACGCGGGCCGGGCGAACGCCCGCCCCAAAGCGTGACCCCGCGTACGGCGGGTGCTTGCGCGCTCCTCCCGCAGCCGGATACATGAATGAACGCTCATTCAGGAGGGTGCGATGGAGATCCGGAAGGTCGCCGTTCTCGGCGCAGGAGTCATGGGGCAGGGCATCGCGGCCCACCTCGCCA
>JBDLRI010000142.1:0-14855 GCA_039800105.1 Pseudomonadota bacterium | reverse complement strand
GCGCCGCTGCCGCTCGGGTTGCTCGGCCCGCTGTACGCGGTCTGCGCCATCGGGGCGGGGGTGTGGTTCCTCCGTTCCGTCGCGCAGTCGCTCGCGGCGGACGACCCGTCGGTCGACTACCGCGTGTTCAAGGTGTCCATCGGGTACCTGTTCATCGTGTTCGGTGCCATGCTCGTCGAGTGCGTGCTGCGGGCGGTGTGGCCGGAGGTCGCCGCCTGGGCGCCGTTCGTCCCCCTGTGGCCGATGGACATTCCGTGATACACCCCACGCCTTTCCCGCCCACCCACGCGAACACCGGGGCCCTCGCATGAATCCCTCGCGTCTCCTGCCGCTGCTGCTCCTGGGCCTGATGGCCTGCAAGGGCACCACGATGAACACGCTGGTGCCGAACTCGGACTTCACCGAGGAGGTGCTGGTCATCTACGAGCGCATCTTCTGGTGGACCGCGCTGCTCTTCGTGCTCGTCCAGGGCCTGCTGATCTGGATCGTCATGCGGTTCAAGGCGACGGGCAACGAGAAGGGGGAGCCGGAGCAGGTGCACGGCAACACGCAGCTGGAGCTGACGTGGACCGTGCTGCCGGTCTTCATCCTGCTGCACATCGCCATCCCCACGGTCGCGACGATCTTCAAGTCCCAGGCCCCTGCCGGGCCTGACGCGCTGGTGATCAACGCGACCGGCAAGCAGTGGTGGTTCGCGTTCGAGTACCCGTCCCAGGGCTTCACGACGGCCAACGAGCTGCACGTTCCGGAGGGGCAGGAGGTCGAGATCCGGCTCCAGAGCGACAACGTGATGCACGCGTTCTGGGTGCCGCAGCTCGCCGCGAAGCGCGACATGGTGCCGGGCCGCGTGAACCGCATCAAGTTCACCGCGACGAAGCAGGGGCTCTACCTCGGGCAGTGCGCCGAGTTCTGCTCCGACAGCCACGCCCTCATGCGCTTCCGCGTGGTGGTCGACTCCAAGGAGGAGTTCGCGCGCTGGGCGGCCGCGCAGGCGCAGCCCGCGGCCACGGCGACCGCCGCCGGGTTCCAGGCCTTCCAGGGCGCCGGTTGCACCGCGTGCCATGCGATCACCGGCACCACGGCGGAAGCGAACATCGGGCCGAACCTGTCCCACGTCGGGTCGCGCACCTCCATCGCCGCAGGGGTGCTCGCGCACTCGGACGCCTTCGAGTCCGGGGAGATCGACCCGGCGAAGCAGCGCGCGAACTTCGAGCGCTGGATCAAGAACGCGCCGGCCGTCAAGCCCGGTTCCAAGATGCCCGCCTTCGAGCAGCTCCCTCCCGAGCAGCTCTCCGCGGTCGTCGACTACCTCATCTCCCTCAAGTAGCGTCGGAGGGCAACCATGTCCGCGCCTGCTGCAGTCCCCGCGTCCCACCACGGGACGTCCGCCGAGCCGACCGGGATCATGTCCTGGCTCACCACCGTCGATCACAAGAAGATCGGCATCCTGTACGGCGTGAGCGCGCTCGCGTTCTTCGTCATCGGCGGCATCGAGGGTCTCCTGATCCGAAGCCAGCTCGCCGTGCCGGGGAACACGCTCCTGTCGGCCTCGACCTACAACGCCGTCTTCACGATGCATGGCACGACCATGATCTTCCTCGGGGTCATGCCCCTGAGCGCGGCGTTCTTCAACTACATGATGCCGCTCCAGATCGGGGCGCGTGACGTCGTGTTCCCGCGTCTGAACGCGTTCAGCTTCTGGCTGTTCCTGTTCGGCGGGCTGGTGCTGAACGTGCCGTTCCTCCTCCAGCCGCTGCTGTCGGGCCAGGGGGGCGTGTTCACGCGCATGATCCCGGACGGCGCGTGGGTCGGCTATTCGACGCTCACCGGCAAGACCTACTCGCCGTACCTGTCGATCGACATCTGGATCTGCGGCCTGCAGATCCTCGGCATCGCGTCGATGGCGGCGGGCTTCAACTTCATCGTCACCATCTTCAACATGCGGGCGCCGGGCATGTCCATGCTCCGCGTGCCGGTGTTCACGTGGATGACGCTGGTGGTGCAGTTCCTGGTGGTGCTGTCGTTCCCGTGCATCACCATCGGCCTCGTGCTGCTGCTCTGCGACCGCACCTTCGGCACGAGCTTCTACGTTCCCGAAGGGGGCGGTGACCCGGTCCTGTGGCAGCACCTGTTCTGGCTGTTCGGGCACCCCGAGGTCTACATCCTCATCCTGCCGGCCATGGGCATCGTGTCCGAGGTGCTTCCGACCTTCGCGCGCAAGCCGCTGTTCGGCGCGCCGTTCGTCATCTTCTCCGGCATCACGATCGGCCTGCTCGGCTTCGGCGTGTGGTCGCACCACATGTTCACCACCGGCCTCGGCGCGGCGGCGGACGCGGCGTTCTCCGTCGCGACGATGCTCATCGCCATCCCGACCGGCGTGAAGATCTTCAACTGGCTCGCGACGATCTACGGCGGACACCTCCGCCTGACGACGGCGATGCTGTTCGCGCTCGGCTTCATCGGCATGTTCACGATGGGCGGGCTCTCCGGCATCATGCACGCGTCGCCCCCGGTCGACCTGCAGCAGCACGACAGCTACTTCGTCGTCGCGCACTTCCACTACGTCCTCTTCGGCGGCGCGATCTTCGGCCTGCTGTCCGGCGCGTACTACTGGTTCCCGAAGATGTCGGGCCGGTTCATGGACGAGACGCTCGGCAAGTGGACCTTCGCCCTCGTGCTCCTCGGGTTCAACCTCACGTTCTTCCCGATGCACCTCGTCGGCGCGCTGGGCATGCCCCGACGCATCTACACCTACGAGGCCGGCATGGGCTGGGAGCTCCCCAACCTGCTGGAGACGATCGGCGCCTTCATCCTCGCGTTCGGCATCCTGCTGTTCCTCGTGAACCTGGTGCGCTCCGCGAAGTCGGGCGCCCAGGCCGGCCCGAACCCGTGGGACGCGGCGACGCTCGAGTGGCTCACCGACTCGCCGCCGGCACCGCACAACTTCGACAAGACGCCGACCGTGTACAGCGAGCGTCCGGTGTGGGAGAAGAACCACGGCCCCGGTCCGGGCTACAGCCTGCCCGAGGGGGAGGAGCACATCCACCTTCCCCCGCCGTCCATCAAGCCGTTCCTTCTCAGCGCGGGCGTGACGCTGATCCTGGCCAGCTTCCTCGTCATGACCGTCGCCGGCACGATGGTCGGTCTCGGCGTCACGGTGCTGGGCCTCGCCACGGTGCTGTACGCGTCCTTCTCCTGGTTCCTCGAGCCGGGTCACCACTAGACCTTCGGAGCGAACGTGTCTGCTGAAACCGCACACCCCCCGACCAGCATGGGCGTCCCCCACTACAAGCTGGCGATGTGGACGTTCCTTGGGTCCGAGTGCTTCTTCTTCGGGTCCCTCCTTGCGACGTACATGACCTACCGTGGCAAGACCCAGAGCGGGCCCATCCCGCTGGACGTCTTCGATCCCGCGGTGACGTCGATCTCGACGTTCGATCTGCTCGCGTCGTCGCTGTTCATGGTCTTCGCCGTCCACTACGCGAAGGTCGGTGACCTGAAGAAGATGCTGTTCTGGACGGGCGCCACGATGCTCGGGGGCCTGATCTTCCTCGGCTTCCAGTTCTACGAGTTCTCGCACTTCTACCATGCGGGCCTGGGCTTCACGACGAACATCTTCGCCTCGTCGTTCTACATCCTGACCGGCTTCCACGGCACGCACGTGGCCATCGGGGTGTTCCTGCTCGGCTCCACCGCCTGGGCCGCAGCCCGTGGCCACCTCGTCGACATGGGCGAGACGACCGAGGTGATCGGCCTGTACTGGCACTTCGTCGACATCGTCTGGATCGCGATCTTCACCCTCGTCTACCTGCTGGAGTACACCTGATGGCTGGCGGTCACGGCGGCGACCACTCGGGCGCCATCAAGCTCTACATCGGGATCTTCGTCGCGCTGACGGTGCTGACGGTGGTCGAGATGATTCCGCTCTTCGGCCTCGGCGACCTGCCGGCGTCGGTGCTCATCGCGCTTTCGGTCGTGAAGTTCGTGGTCGTGTGCTACTTCTTCATGCACCTGCTCGGGGATCATCCGATCTTCCAGCGGCTGTTCTTCATCCCGCTGCTCATGGTGGTCGCGACGATCGGCGTGTTGATGACGCTGGCGGGCTCGTGGTCGCTCAACTACCGCAAGGCGGCGGTGCTCGACCGCGCCGCGGTGGCGGCCATGACTCCGGAGCAGCGTGGCGAGGCGTGCCTCGCGCGCGCCGGCGTGAAGGATTGCTGTCCGGAGGCGGCCGCGCCCGCCGAGGGTGCCGCGGCCGGCAGCGCCGGGTTCGACCCCGCGACCTGCCAGCTCCTCGCCCGTCACGACAGCGAGGCGATCGCCGCGCGCTACCGCGGCGTGTGGTCCGGCGATTGCAACGCCTGGGCGAAGAGCGCCATCACGGGCAACGAGTACTGCGCGTCGCCCGGGCTGGTGCTGGACGTGGCCCCCGCGTACGCGGCCGTCAAGGAGGCCGCCTCCGCCAAGGATCCGCGCTTCGACGGATTCGACGCGAAGTCGGACGCCGACAAGCTCGCGGTGCTGATGGGCGTCGGCAAGGAAGTCTACGACGCCAACTGCGCCGCGTGCCACCAGGCCGAGGGCCAGGGCCTCGCCGGCGTGTTCCCGCCGCTCGCCAACGACCCCGTCGCCAATGGCGGCAAGGCCGACGAGCACATCAACGTCGTGCTCAAGGGGCTGAGCGGCAAGGTGATCAACGGCGTGACCTACGCCGCCGCGATGGCACCCTGGGCGCAGCTCAGCAACGAGCAGATCGCGTCGGTCGTCACCTACGAGCGTCAGAGCTGGGGCAACAAGGGCGAGGCGGTCATGCCGGCCCAGGTCGCCGCCCTTCGCTGAGCGTTCTGTACGCAGCGGCGCCGCCTCCGGGCGGCGCTGTCGTTCTTGGGGTCCGCCGCGTTAGGGGGCCCGCGCGAGGTCGCCATGCTCGCCTTCCTGACGCTGGTCCGCTCCGCGTTCGCCCACCAGGGCGTCGTACTGCCCTGGGACCCCGATGACATCGATTACGCGCAGGCCCCGCCGGACGCCTGGCTGGCGTTGGATCTGCACGTGTCCGTCGTGCTCGGCACCGCGCTGTTCGCGTGGCTCTACGCGCAGGCCGTCGGCCCGTGGCGCGTCCGCTTCGGGTGGTCCGACGCGCCGGTGGAGCGTTGGCGCGTGGTGTGCTTCGCCGTCGCGCAGGGAGTGCTGCTGCTGGCGTTGAACGGTCCGGTCCACCACCTCTCCGACTACTACCTGTTCTCCGCCCACATGGTGCAGCACCTCATGCTGAACCTGCTCTGGGCCCCGCTCACCGTCGTGGCGCTGCCGCCGTGGCTCGTCGAGGGCGCGCTCGCGGTGCCCGCGCTGCGGCGTCTCTCCGATGCCACGGCCGACCTCCGCGTCAAGTTCGTCATCGCGAACGGGGTGCTGTATTTCTGGCACATCCCGACCATGTACGACCTCGCGCTCGCCTACCACTGGGTCCATGTCATCGAGCACCTGAGCTTCATGGCGTCGTCGGTGATCGCCTGGGTGGGCCTGCTGTGCTCCGCGCCGAGCCTGCCGCGCCCGGGGCGCATCTTCCAGCTGGTCTACCTGTTCGTGATGACGCTCCCGATGAAGCTCCTCGGTGCCATCCTCACGCTCGCGGACGAACCCGTCTACACCGGCTACCTGGCGGCGCCGCGCGTGTGGGGCCTTACGCCGATGCTCGACCAGGGCTATGGCGGGTTGCTCATGTGGCTGCCCGGCGGCCTCACGCTGTGGGCGTGCATGATCTACGTGTTCGTGCAGTGGGTGCGCGAGGAGCGCACCTCCCAGGCACACCGCTATGGAGGTGCCGCATGACGGCGTTGTGGCTGCTGCTCGCGTGCGCGGGTGCTCCAGGGTCTTCCTCCGCCTCTCCTGGGGCGGAGGGGGCCACCCCCTCCGCAACGCCTCCCCCGGCGGTGTCGGGGTCCCGCCGCGTGACGACGAAGCAGGGCGCCTACATCGTGGAGTGGACCACCGACCCGCAGCCCGTCGTGTCCGGCGAGCTGTTCTCGGTGCGGGTCACGCTTCGCGATGCCGCCACGGGCGCGCCGGTGGAGGACGGGACCGTGCAGGTCGACGCGCGGATGCCCCAGCACGGGCACGGCATGGCCACGCGGCCCGAGGATGACCGCGGCACCTGCGATGCCGCCGGCGCGTGCCGCCATCCCGGAGGCGTCTACGTCACCCGGGGCATGAAGTTCCACATGCCCGGCGAGTGGACCCTCACGTTCCAGGTGGAGGGTCCGCGCGGCCGGGACCACGCGGACGCGCGGACCACGCTGTGAGCGCGGCCCTCCTGGTGCTCGTGGCACGCCTCGCGGGGTGCGCCGCGGCGCCGGAGGGCTGGACGGAGTCCGAGCGGGCGGTGATCCTCGCCATGTCCCCGATCCCTGCACCGCCCGCGCGGCCGACGAACGCGGTGGCGGACGACCCGCGCGCCGCCGCGCTCGGGGCGCGCCTGTTCTTCGACACCGGCCTGTCCCGCAGCGGCACGGTCGCGTGTTCGACCTGCCACGATCCGGCGCGTCGCTTCACCGATGGAAAGCGCGTGGCCGCCGCGCTCGGCACCGGGACGCGCAACACGCCGACGATCGAGAGCGCGGCGTGGCAGACCTGGTATTTCTGGGACGGGCGCGCCGACAGCGCCTGGGCCCAGGCCACCGGTCCGCTCACCCACCCCGACGAACACGGTCTGGACGCCGCCGGCGTGCGCGCCCGCGTGGCGGAGGCGCACGCCGAGGCCTACGCCGCGGTGTTCGGCCCGCTCCCGGACGACGCGGAGCGCGTTCTCGTCGAGGTCGGGAAGGCGCTGGAGGCCTACGAGCGCACCCTGCGTCCCCCCGAGGCGCCGCTGGATCGCTACGTGGCGGATCTTCGC
The DNA here is from genome assembly GCA_039800105.1 of Pseudomonadota bacterium. Lineage (GTDB taxonomy): Bacteria > Myxococcota_A > UBA796 > UBA796 > SXON01 > CAMAXZ01. The sequence continues at coordinate 7,963 of JBDLRI010000142.1, read as the reverse complement.
GCGGGGCGTGCGTCCGCGGCGCTCACCCCCGCGCAGGAGGAGGGGCTGCGCGTGTTCCTGCGGAGCGGCTGCGCGAACTGTCACCATGGGCCCTGGCTCACCGACCACCAATTCCACAACCTGGGCCTGCCGTCACGCACCACCGTCGGCATCGACCCGGGCCGCGCGCGCGGCGCCGCGCTCGTGAAGCAGGACCCGCGGAACTGCGCCGGCACCTGGGCGGACCGCACGCCCGGATCGGCGGACGACGGCGACCCTCCGTGCCCGGAGCTGCAGTACCTGGACCCCTCCTTTCCCGACTGGCCGTCGGCGTTCAAGACCCCGACGCTTCGCGGCGTCGGCGCCACCGCGCCGTACATGCACGACGGGCAGCTCGGGTCGCTCGGGGCGGTCGTCACCTTCTACGACGCGTTGCCGGGAACGGCGCTGGTCGGACACCGCGAGACCATCCTGCGGCCGCTCGGCCTCGGCGCCGACGCGCGTGCCTCGCTGGAGGCGTTTCTCGCCGGAGCGCTCTGACGCTCTACCCTTCCTCGTCGCGCAGGGCGCGTCGCGCGGGCCCCTCGGCGTTGCCCGCCCACCAGCGCAGCACGGCGCTCGGCGCGCGGAGCTCGGCCTCCAGGAGATCGACGACGAGCACCGCGAGGTGCACCCATCGGGGCCCCACGTCCGGCAGCTCCAGGCGCCGCGGGCCGGCTTGCGCGTGGAGCAACCCCGCTCCCGCGGGGTCCCGGATGTCCAGGTCGCGCGCGACTCCGGGGCGCGTCACGCGCAGCGCGTCGGGGGACGTCCCGAGCACCGCCTGACCTTCGCCGTGCCAGTCGACCTCGAGCCGGGCCAGCGTGCGGCGTCCGTCCGCGAGCGTGCGCCGGACACGGCCGTTGCCCGGCTCCCGCAGCACGCGCAGCACGAGGGCTCCCTCGCCGCCGTCCACTGCACGGGTGCCGTCGCGGGCGGGCGGATCGAGGCGCGCCACGATGCCGTGCTCGTCCGTGAGCACCAGCCCGCGGCCACGTCGTGCCGGTGCGGGGGAGGGGAGAACGCTCCAGGCCATCGGGATCATGGGGCTCCGCGAGGGTCGTGCCCTCACGTCGGAACCTCGTCGCGGCGTGCGGCTTTTGCATGCCGCTTCCGTGACGACCCTGCGACTCTTCATGGCAGGGGATGACGTTCGGCGCGCGGTGTGTAGACTCTTGGCACCATGAAGCGCATCGTCCTCTTCCTGATCACCAACCTCGCCGTCATGCTCGTGCTCGGCGTCGTGCTCAACGTCTTCGGCCTCCACCGGTGGATCACGCCGTACGGGCTGGATGTACCCACGCTGCTGGTGTTTTCCGCGGTCGTCGGCTTCACCGGCGCGTTGATCTCGTTGTTCCTCTCCAAGCCGATGGCGAAGTGGTCCACCGGCGCGCAGGTCATCGACGGCAGCGAGGGCGCCGAGGCGCGCTGGCTGGTGGACACCGTCCACCGCCTCTCCGACCGGGCGGGCATCGGGCACCCCGACGTCGCCATCTACGAGGGCGAGCCGAACGCGTTCGCGACGGGGGCGTTCCGTGACAGCGCCCTGGTCGCGGTCTCCACGGGCCTCCTGCGCTCGATGCGGCCGGATGAGGTCGAGGCGGTCCTCGCGCACGAGGTGGGGCACGTCGCCAACGGCGACATGGTGACGCTCACGCTCATCCAGGGCGTCGTGAACACCTTCGTCGTGTTCCTGTCGCGCATCGTCGGCTTCGCGATCGACAACGCCCTGTCGCGCGGCGAGGACCGCGAGCGGCGGGGCCGCGGGATGGGCTTCTACCTCGCCGTGATGGTCTGCGAGATCGTGTTCGGGATCCTCGCGAGCCTCATCGTGGCCTGGTTCTCCCGCCAGCGCGAGTTCCGCGCCGACGCAGCGGCGGCGAAGCTCGTGGGCTCTCCCGAGCCGATGATCGGCGCCCTCGCGCGGCTCGGCGGGCTGGAGCCGGGCGCGCTGCCCTCCTCCGTGGCGGCAGCGGGCATCGCCGGGCGCGGCGGCTTCCTCCGGCTCTTCGCCTCGCACCCCCCGATCGAGGAGCGGATCGCGCGTCTGCGCGGACGCTGACGGACTACTCGGTCTGGCCCTCGACGGCCGCGAGCCAGCGGTCGTCCCGGAAGGCGAGATCGTGGATGCGCGTGAACGTGCCGACCCGGATCGTACGGGTGCCGGCGTCGGTGCGCAGCAGGTAGAGGTTGCCGGCAGGCTCGCCCGCGTCGTTCGTCGTCGGGCCGAAGCTGGAGAGGGCGCCTGCCGGGTCGTCCGGGAGCGGCCACACGCGCATCGCCGGATCGACGGGGAGCTGCAGCTCGTCGAGCACGCGGGACCACGTGCCGCCGCGCGGGTCGGTGTCGTTCGGCATCCACGCCCAGATGCCGAGCAGGAAGTCCTCGCCGCGCGCCACCAGCCAGCGCGCGTCCGGATCGGTGGGGTGCCATGCGGCGGAGAATGCGTCCCCGTCGTCGAACAACGACGTCCACGTGGTCCCGCCGTCGGCCGATGCCCACGCGCCGCCGGGCGCGGCCAGCAGCAGGGCCTCCGGGTCCAGGGCGCGCACGTCGCCGCCGGACGGGAACATCACGCCGTCGGGCAGGGCACCCGTGACCGTCCAGGTCAGGCCGCCGTCGGTGCTCGTGACCACGCCGCGGGACTGGACGCCGCGGAGCATCTGCGGATCGGCGGCCGACACGACCGGCACGACGACGAACGGCTCTTCGGCGTCATGGGCCTCCCAGCTGCGCCCCTCGTCCGCGCTCGTGGCCGTCGCGCCGCTCTGTCGGTCGAACGCCCACAGGCGCACGCCCTCGTCCGTGCGCACCGAGCGCACGGCCCAGTCGCCGCTCGCCGCCAGCGCGCCGATCTGGCTCCACGTGCAGCCCGCGTCCTCGCTCCGCAGCACGCGACCCCGCGCCACGCCGAGCCAGTTGCGTTGCAGCTCGTCCCAGAGCGGTACCACGGCGCTTCCCACATCGGAGTCCTCCGGCGCCTCCAGCGGCGTGCGCACGGTGGTGCCCCCGTCCTGGTAGAGCATGATGCTCGAGGTGCCGCGCACGCGGCCGCACACCGTCGGGTCCGGGGCGTCCGGGACCTCCACGACGCTGGTCGGCGGCAGGGTGCAGGCGGCGAGCAGGGGGACCAGGGCGAGGGAGCGTCGCATGCGCTGACGTTACACCGCGCGCGTGAACCGCGCCACGACCTCCGCGTGGCCGGTCTGCGGGAACAGGTCCACCGCCCAGCGGTCGGTGCAGCGCCACCCGGCGGCGGCGAGGGCGAGTCCATCGCGCAGGAGCGAGGAGGGCTTGCAGGCGACGTACACCAGCACGCGCGCGTCGAGGCCGCACACGAAGCGCAGCGCATCCGGGTGCAGGCCTACCCGCGGCGGGTCGACGATCACGGCGGGCGCCCCGGGCAGGTCCAGCGTCGGCACCACCTGCTCGCACGGTCCGGCGTGGTACGTCGCGTCCACGCCGTTCTCCGCGGCGTTCGTCCGCGCATCGGCGACGGCGTGTTCGTTCAGCTCCACGCCGATCACGCGCCCGACCCGGTCGGCGAGCGCCAGTCCGAGCGCCCCCGTGCCGCAATAGAGGTCCAGCAGCACGTCATCCCGCGCGGCACCGCGGTCGAGGGCGAGGGCGTCCCCGACCCGCGTCACCAGCAGCTGCGCAGCCGCGTCGTGCACCTGGAAGAACGCCGAGGCCGAAAGCCGGAACCGTGCCACCCCGAGTCGCTGCGTCACCGTGGCGCATCCGTGCAGCTGCGCGTGGAGGTGGCCGAGCGCCGCGTCGGCCAGGCCCGCGTTGACCCACCACTGCACGCCCGCGGCCCCCCATGTCGGCGCCCGCGCACGCAGCCACTGCGCCAGCTCGGGCTCCGCGTGCGACGTGTGGATGGCGGCGAGCACGCCCTCCGCGCCTTCGCGGAGCACCAGGTGGCGGAAGGTCCCCTGATGGGCGTGCGCGTCCCAGGGCTCCCAGGCGCTGTGCAACACGTCCTCGCGCACGCGGGCCACGACGGCGTTCATGGCGGCACTGGCCAGCTCGCAGCGCGGGGCATCCGCGATCCGGTCGTACCGCCCGGCGGCGTGCATGCCGAGGAACCGCCCGGTCAGCGGGACGTCGGTGTTCAGCTCGTCGGCCCGCAGGTAGCGCCGCGTCCCGAAGGTCAGCTCCACCTTGTTGCGGTAGCCGTAGCCGTCGTGGTCGGGCACGGCCTCCAGCCCGTGGTCGATGCCGCCGAGCGGCGCCAGAAGCTCCGCGAGCATCGCGGCCTTGGCCGTGCGCTGCCGCGCGAGCGGCGCGTGCTGGAGCGTGCATCCGCCACAGGTCTCGTGCTGCGCGCATCGCGGCGGGACCGCGTCCGGTGGGTACGCTTCGACGGCCAGCATGACGCCGGCGTTGCGGCGCCCCGCCGCGCGCACCGTCGCGCCGAGCGGCGCCCCGCGCACGGTCCAGGCGCGTCCGCGCGCGTCCGTGCCCCGCGCGACGCCGTTGTGGTCGAGCCCCTCGATGGTGACGCTGACGGGTGCGCGCATGGCGGGCGGCGTATCGTGCCCGGTGGACCCGTTCGCGCAATTGACCGTGACTTTCATTTTCATTAAGGGGGCGTCGTGGTTCCGCTGTCCTCCCTCGCGCTCCGCCAGCCCGCACGCATCGTCGACGTCGGCGGCGGGCGCTCGTTCCGGCGCCGGCTGATGGAGCTCGGGTTCCTGCCGGGCGCGGAGGTCACGCTCCTCGGGGTGGCGCCCATGGGAGACCCGCTGGACCTGGAGCTGCGCGGGTGCCGCTACTCGCTCCGCCGGGCCGAGGCCGACGCGATCGGCGTGGAGCAGCACGGCGCGCGCGCCGCTGCCTCGCCCGCGACATCCTCCGCATGAGCGCGAACCCTCCCCGCGTCGCGCTCGCCGGGAACCCCAACACCGGCAAGACCAGTCTGTTCAACCGCGTGACCGGCGCCAACGCGCGCGTCGGGAACTACCCCGGCGTGACCGTGGAGCGGCAGAGCGGGTTCTGGCGGCTTCCGCGCGGAAGCGTCGAGCTGATCGACGTTCCCGGTGCCTACTCGCTCGCGGCCCGTTCCGCGGAGGAGCAGGTCGCCGTGCGCGCCATCTTCGGACTGGACGGGGAGGCGCGCCCGTCCGTCGTGGTCGTCGTCGTGGACGCCACCCAGGTGCTGCGCAACCTCTACCTCGTGGGGCAGCTCCTCGAGGCGCGGGTGCCGGTCGTCGTGACGCTGAACCTCGCCGACGAGGCCCGGGCGCGCGGCGTCATGCCGGACGCGTCCCGGCTGGCGGCGGCCCTGGGCGTGCCGGTCGTACCGGTCAGCGCCCACACGGGCGAGGGGATGGCGGCGCTCGCGGACGCCGTCGACACGGTGCTCCACGCCCCGGACCGGGGTCGGGCCGCGGTCGGGTGGCGCTACCCGCCCGCCCTGGAGGCGGACGTGACCGCGTTGGCGGCGCGGGTGGCGCGCGGGGAGCCCGCCGAGGCGCGGGCCCTCTCCCTGTGGGCGCTCCTCTCCGTGGACGAGGAGGACGAGCTGCGCGACGTCCCCGCGGAGGTGCGCGCGGAGGTGACGGCCGTGCGCCAGGCGGCCCTGGCGGCCGGACGCGACGTCGAGATGGAGATCGTCGGCAGCCGCTGGGCCTGGCTCGACGCGCTGGACCTGCGCACCCCGGCCCCCGCAGGCCCGTCCTGGACCGACCGCGTCGACCGATGGCTGCTGCACCCGCTCTGGGGGGGCGCCGCGTTCCTGATCGCGATGGCGATGCTGTTCCAGGGCCTCTTCACGTGGTCCGACCCGCTGATCGCGCTCGTGGAAGCGGCGTTCGGATGGCTCGGGGAGACGGCGCGGGGCACGCTGCCGCCGGGGTTGGTCGCCGATTTCGTCGTGGACGGGGTGCTCAACGGATTCGGCGCGGTCCTGGTGTTCCTGCCCCAGATCCTGCTCCTGTTCCTGCTGCTCGGGTTCCTGGAGGACAGCGGCTACATGGCGCGCGTGGCGTTCCTCGTGGACCGGGCCATGAAGGCCGTCGGGCTGCACGGCCGCGCCTTCGTGCCGATGCTCTCCGGCTACGCGTGCGCCGTGCCCGCCATCATGGCGACGCGCACGCTGGAGCGCCGTCGGGATCGGCTCCTCACGATGATGGTCGTGCCGCTCATGAGCTGCTCGGCGCGGCTGCCGGTCTACACCCTCCTCATCGCGTCGCTGTTCCCGGCGGACGGCCGGATCGCGGGGATCGTGCCGGTGCAGGGCACGGCGATGGTGGGGATGTACCTCTTCAGCACCGGCATGGCGCTGGTGGCCGCCGGCGTGCTGGGGCGCACGGTGCTGCGCGGCCCGAAGGTCCCCCTGCTCCTCGAGCTTCCGCCGTACCGCATGCCGCGCCTCGCGACGGTGCTCCGCGGCATGGCCCTGCGGGCGCGCATGTTCGTGACCGAGGCCGGCACGGTGATCCTCGGGTGCACGGTGGTGCTGTGGGCGCTCCTGACCTTCCCGCGGGAGGTCCCGCTCTCGGTGGACTACGACGCCGCGCGCGCCACGGCGTGCGCGCAGGCGGCCCCGTGCGGGGACTCCGTCGCGACGCTCGACGCCCGGGAGGCCTCCGAGCGCATGGCGGGGAGCTGGGGCGGCCGGCTCGGGCACGCCATCGAGCCGGTCCTCGCGCCGCTCGGGTTCGACTGGAAGATCGGCGTGGGGCTCGTGGGGGCGTTCGCGGCCCGCGAGGTGTTCGTGAGCACCATGGGGGTGGTCATGGGGGTGGGCAGCGAGGTCGACGCCGGAAGCGCACCCCTGCGGGAGCGCCTCCGTGCGGAAGTGCGTCCGGACGGAACCCCGCGCTATACGCCGCTCGTGGGCGTGTCGCTCATGGTGTTCTTCGCGCTCTCCGCGCAGTGCATGAGCACGCTGGCGGTGGTGCGCCGCGAGAGCGGAGGCTGGCGCTGGCCGGCGTTCCTGTTCGCCTACATGACCGTGCTGGCCTGGATGTCCAGCTTCGCGGTGTACCAGCTCGGGCGTCTGCTCGGCCACGCATGATGGGGCGGGGGGCCCGCTGCCCCCCGCAACGCCCCCCGCGCGTGCTATCGGAGGCGCATGTCCCGGTCGCCGGTCGCGCTGGTCCTGATTCCCGCCCGGAGGGCCAGCACGCGGCTGCCGGACAAGATGCTCGCGGACCTGGGCGGCGCGCCGCTCGTGGTGCGCACCTGGCAGGCCGCCACGCGGCTGCGCGGCGCCCGCGTGGCCGTGTGCACCGACGACGACGCGATCGCGGAGGGGGTGACCGCCGCGGGCGGGGAGGTCGTGCGCACGGGGGCGCATCCCGACGGGACGTCGCGGGTGGCGGAGGCCGCGCGCATCCTGCGGGCCGGGGAGCCGGTGCTCGTGGGCGTCCCCGTGCTGAACCTGCAGGGGGACGAGCCCTTCGCCACGCCCGCTGTGCTCGCCGCCGTGCTCGCGGGGCTCCAGCGGGCGCCGATCGCGACGGGCAGCGTGCCGCTCGCGCCCGAGGAGGCCGCCGCACCCTCCCGCGTGAAGGTGGTGACCGGCCCGGACGGCTGCGCGCGCTGGTTCTCGCGTGCGGCCATCCCCCACGGAGGTCCGTACCGCCTGCATCGTGGGGTGTACGCGTTCCGTCCGGCGGCGCTGGCGCACGTCGCGCAGCTCCCGCCCGTGGCGGAGGTCGCGGGGGAGCGGCTGGAGCAGCTCCACTGGCTCGCGCACGGGCTTTCGATCGCCGTGGTCCCGCTCGAGGGGCTCGCCGGACCGGGCGAGGGGATCTCCGTCGACACCGCCGAGGATCTCGCGCGGGCGCGCGCGGCGTGGCCGGGAGGGGCGTTGCGGGGAGGGGTGGACCCCTCCCCGCCCCACGGGGAGGGGGACTGCATGCAGTCGAAGTACCTGTTCGTGACCGGCGGCGGGCGGTCGCGCCGCGGCCAGGGGCTGAGCGCGGCGGCG
>JBDLRI010000141.1:0-19352 GCA_039800105.1 Pseudomonadota bacterium | reverse complement strand
AGGCTCCCGGCGCGCGGCGAGAACTCCTGCGTGACGGCCACGCCCGGCAGCGACTGCACGAGGCGCACCGCGTCCCCGAAGGTTCCGGCGGTCTCCTCCACGCGCTCGCGGTCCAGCGTCTGCACGCTCACGACCGGCGCGTCCCGGCGCGCCTCGACCACGACCTCGAGCGGCACGTCCGCCGGCGCCAGGCGGATCCGCCAGTCCCCGCCCGCCGGCGCGGCCACGACCAGCTCGACGTAGCCCTCCGCCCGCACGGTGACGGGCGTGCCGGGCGCGGCCGCGAGGCGGAACGCCCCGCCCGCGTCCGCGGCGGAACGCACGTCGCCGGCCTCGAGCACAGCGGCCACGGGCGCGCCCGTCTCCGCGTCCACCACGCGCCCCTCGAGCGACGCGGCCGGCGCGGGCGCCGAGACCTCCGCGGCGAGCGCCGCCGCCACGAGCCACGGCATCATGGCGACACCCCGCGCAGCCACACCGTGGCGCCGGACACGTCGGCGCGGCCGCAGCGACCGTCCGCGAGCGCGTCCACGTCGAAGCTGCCGTCGGGCCGGGCCCCGCACGCGGGCGCAGGGACCGAGGGCGACGCGGCGGACACGAGCCCCGTCAGGGCCCAGCCCTCGTCGGGATCCTCCGTCAGGCGGGCCTCGACGTCGCCGGACACGGCGCCGTCCGCCCGGAACCGCCGGGTGCCCACGCGCACCGTGCCGGTCGCGCTGCGGGTGGCGTCGATCCAGGCCCAGGCGGTGCCGCCGGCCTCGTCCAGCGCGAGCGCGAAGGCCGTGGCGATCGACCCGTCCTCGGGCATGTCCCAACGCGCGGCGTGGGAGCCGGTGGGCACGAGCGTCCCGGCGTCCACGGCCCAGCGCACGGCCACGGCCTCCGGCGCGACCACGGTCAGGTCGACACCGTCGGCGTCCTGGATGGCCTGCACGTCGTCGATGCCCCAGCGCTGGGCGTCCGCGCGGCGCAGCACGCCGCGCTCCGTCGCGCCGTCGGGAAAGGTGACCTCGGCGTCCAGGGCCCAGGGCGGCGCCGGCGGCGTGGCGGCGTCCACCGCCGCGCCCGCGGCGTCGGTCCACGCGGTCGCGACGGACTCCTCGTGCCACGGCCCGAGGCCGGACCAGGCAGGCGCCCGCAGCGCACCGTCCCGCTCCCCAAGGGCGAGGATGCGCGCGGACAGGAGGTCTCCGCGGGATTCGTCGAAGTCGGGCGTGCACGCCACGAGCAGGAGCCACAGCATGGCCGCGACCCTACCCGCGCAGCCGGTGACCGCCCATCGGGGAGTGTCACACCTTTGTCACGACCCTGTCACACCCCGTGGCCCGGCGGCGGCCGCGAGGGGGGCGGGCAAAGCCCCCCGCCCCACGCCACTCAGAGGTACCAGTCCGCCGCGAGCGAGACCGCACCCTCGTAGAAGCCCCAGTAGTTCGAGCTGTACGGCACGTTCGCGGCCAGCGCCACGTTCACGCGCCCCCGCCCGCTGTCGTCCTTCGGCTTCACGGCCATGAAGCGCATGCCGAAGGTGCCCACGAAGAAGCGCATCTGCTTGCGCTCGGTCGCGTCCTGAAGCGTGCCGTCCGGCATGAGGATGCGATCCTCGTAGCTCCACGGCTTGAGGTCGTTGGAGGTCTCGAGGAAGATGCCGACGACGGGGCTCGCCTGGAGCTCGGCGGCGAGGTTGGCCTCCAGCCGCGGGCCGAACGGGGCGCGGAACTCGAGGTCGGTGCCGACGGAGCCCTGGACGTCGAGGCCGCCCAGCACGTCGAAGCGCTGGCCGCCGCCCACCCAGGGGTGCAGCCCGAAGAAGCCCGGATCGGTGAAGGCCTTGAGATCGGCACCGCCCGTGACGAGGCTCCCCGTGCGCGCGGACTTGATCACCGCGTACTTCACGCCGGCGTTGATGGCGCGGTTGGTGAGGTCCTTCGACATCGCGGCGCGCACCGACAGCTCGCGACGGAGGGCGTACTCGAACTCGGCGTCCAGCGTCGACCAGTTCGGGATGCCCAGCTCCACCTTGGCGCGTGCACGGGTGCGGGGGTCCACGTTCGTGAACTGCAGCGGCACGGCGAGGTTCAGCTCGCGCCGTCCGGCGTCCACGGCCGTCGGCCCGGCGGTGAGCCCCGGCGTGCGCGCCGCGTACAGGCCGCGCTCCAGGTCGTCCAGACGCTGCTCGATGCGCTTCTTGAACAGCGCGTCGGGGTACTTCTTGAGGTAGCCTTCCCACAGCGTGATCTCGTCGATCTCGGAGAGGTCCTTCGCCTTCTCCTGCGCGGCCCGGTAGAGCTCGGCGGTGTCTTCGCCGGGGCCGCGCGGCTTCACGGACTGACCGACGTCGTCCTCGTCGTCGAGCTTGAGGCCGGGGCCCTTCGTGTCGTCGAAGTCACCCTCGTCGATCGGCGCGTCCTTCGGCTCGTCGGCGGCGTGCGCCACGACGGGCGCGAGGAGGAGGCCGAACAGGACGGGGAACAGCTGGCGCATGGGACTCCGGGTGCGGGCCGCACGCTCGGCCGCGGCGGGAGGATAATACAGCGGTCGCCCGATTTCACGGGCCGGAGAATCGGGTGGACGAGGCGCCCCGGGACGCGCTGGAGCACGACGCCGAGACGGTCCGTGCGTGGTTCGCCGCCGCGCGCGGCGGGGGCACGTTCCTGTCGCCCGCCGACGGCGCCACGCTGGTGGGGTGGCTGCAGGCCGGGGTGCCGGTCGGGCGGATCCTGCGCGCCATCGAGACCACCGCCGCCCGTCGTCGCGCCCGGCGCGCGCGCACCCCGTTCACCCTCCGCGCCTGCGCGAAGGCGCTCGCCGGCCCCGACGCGGGCCTCCGACGCACCGCGGAGGCCGGCCCCGCACGCGACCTCGACGCGATCCTGACGCCGTGGGACGGCGCCATCGACGCGCTGGCCGGCGATGCGCGGCGGCGCCTGGACGCGCGCGGGGACGCCTCGACCGGAGCCCGCGTGGCGCTCGGGTGCGCCATCGTGGCCGACTTCCAGCAGTCGCTGCGGCGCAGCCTGGAGCCCGCGTGGCCCGCACTCCGGGAGGCCGCGGCCGCCGCACTCGAGGAGAGCCGCGACGGGCTCGACGAGGCCCTGTTCGCGCAGCTCTGCGAGGAATGGGTCCGCGATCGCCTGCGGGCGCGATACCCGGACTTGACGGCCGGCGCCGTCCACGAGGAGGCCGAGCTTGGACCCGCGCGCTGACTGGGAGCAGGGCTGGACCGTACGCCAGGAGGGCGCCTGGGCCGTGGCGCGCATGCTGCCACGCCCGCCGTGCGCGGCCTGCGGCGACACCGGGCGACGCGCCGTGGAGCTCGACGGCGCGGTGCGCTTCGGGCGCTGCCGCTGCCAGATGCTGCCGGACCGGGTCGCGCTGTTCAACGCGGCCGCCATCCCGGCCCGCCACGCGCCCTGCACGATGGACAGCTTCGTGACCACGGAGCGCGGCACGGCGGGTCCCACGCCGGCCGCGGCCGCATGGAGCGCCGTGCGCGCGTGGCTCGACGACTACCGCCCCGGCGGCGACAACCGCGGGCTGGTCCTCTACGGCGAGCCGGGCCGCGGAAAGACCCACCTCGCGGTCGCGGCGTGCCGGGAGCTGGTGTTCCGGCTCGGCGTCGCGGTGCGCTTCGTGGAGTTCTCCCACCTCGTGGCCGACATCCGCGACGCGATCGGGCGCGGGGATCCCGATCGCACCACGCTGACCCCCTACGTCACCCCGCCGGTGCTCGTCATCGACGAGCTCGGCAAGGGTCGCAACACCGACTGGGAGTCCTCCGTTCTCGACGAGCTGGTGAGCCGCCGCTACAATGCGCGCGGGGCGCTGCTCGGCACGACGAACTTCCCGCTGCGCGCCACCGCCGCGCGCCGGCCGGGGATCGCGGAGCCGCCGGCCGCCACGCTCCCCGAGCGTCTGGGCGACCGCGTGTTCAGCCGCCTACGCGAGACCGTCACCTGGGTCCACACCGCCGGGGAAGACCACCGCGTCCCGTCCAGCCGGCACTGACCCGCCGAACGACCGCACGAAGGCGTCCCGCAGGGCGACCTGCCGCGCCACCTCCTCCGCCGGGACGTCATCCAGCCCAGGGCCTTCCCACGTCGGCCAGGGCGCGGCCTCGAGGCCGAGGCCCTCCACGCGCCAGTCCAGCGTCGCCTCGACCTCCTCCGGAGCGGTGCCGAAGGCCAGCCAGGTGCTCAGGCGGGCACCGTCCGGGATCTCGTCGGCCCGTGCGACGTCCGGGTCCCACGGCACCCACGACACCTCCGCGTCCAGCCCGGCCCGGACGAGCGCCAGCCCGAGTCCGCGCGCGAGCCGGAGGGTCGTGACCACGTCCCCATCGAGTCCGCCGCGCCTTCCGGCGTCCCAGGGATCGGTTCGCACCAGCACCGCGGGAGCCTCCCCATCCCGCGCGAGGGTGAGCCGCCCGGCCGGGACGTCCACCACGACACGCCAGGGGCCCGCCCGGAACGCATGGGCGCGGCCGTCGGGCTCCGCGGATGCGGTGCCCGCGTCATCCTCGGCACGCAGCGCCTCCGCCAGCGCCCGGACCCACGGCGCATCGGCCCGCACCCGCCCCGGCGCCTCCGGCGGCGGACCCTCGGCGATCCAACGCTCCACGATCTCCCCGAACGGGGCGCGGGGCTGCACGAGCCACGGCACCACCATCCCGTCCGTCCCCGCCGACGCCACGAGGGCCTGAAGCCGCCGCGCCACGCGCGCACACCACGCCTCCCAGGCGTCCCGCGCGCGGGCCGGGTCCACCGTCAGCCCATCGGAGGGCGCGCCGAGACGTCCCATGCGCAGGGCTCCCGCATGGACGTGCTCGACGTCCTCGTCGTCTGGGGCGGGGGGCACGCCCCCCTCGCGGCCGCCGCCGGGCGGCGACCTCCGGGGGCGGGGTCCGCCGCTCGCCGCGCCTGGCTCGGCGCCGCCTTCGGCGGACGCGTCCTCCCCACGCCCGCCGCTCGAGGCCCCTGACGGGGCCAACGGCGGCGGCGTGCCCGCAACGCCCCCCTCGGTCGCGGCATCCTCCACGCGACGACGGACCCGCGCGGGCGCCGAGAGCTCGCCGAAGCCGCGCCAGTCACGCCGCAGGCGGGCCGGCTCCGCCTCAAGCCGCACGACGAGTCCCGCGGCGCGGACCTCGATCTCCGGCACGCGCAGGCCCGACGCGCACCACGCGGCAAGGCTGCCAGCCGGCGGGGCGTCGATCCATGCATCCAGCACCGCGCAGGCGACCTCGGACCAGGCGGACCACGGACGCCCGGCCCACGCGGCCAGCACGGCCTCCGTGCGCGCCCGCAGGTCCGACGGCGCGGAGAGCGCCATCGCCGGAGAGGACGCCGCGCCGTACACGATGCTGCGAGTCTCCTGCCCGCCGTGGTCGAGCACGAGGTGGAGGTCGCCCCGCGGGTCCAGCCGCGCCGTGCGCACGCGAAGGCCCTCCGCGCCCCACCCGGTCGGGGCCCCCTCACGCAGCATCGCGCCCAGCGTGTCCATGCGCGCCCCTATCGCGCCCGTGCGACGTCCCGCAGGCCCGACGCGACGGCACGCAGGCGCGCCGCCGCGCGCGCCGGCCGCGTCAACCCGTCCTCCCGCAGCGCCTGTGCGACGTTCAGGCCCACGACCACGCCCGTGCGCCAGCCGCCACCGGCGAGTCGCACCTGCCCCGCGACGGCGTGCCGCTGCGCCTCCGGGGAAGCGCGCGGCACGGTGCCGCCGCCCTCGTGCCAGCAACGCGCCGTCGCGACGAGCACCGCCCCGCCGAGGCGGCGGCACAGCGCCACGTCCTCGCCGCCGTGGCGGTAGGCAGGATCGAACCGCGCGTCGGCGGGCAGGTGCAGACAGGCGCCGGAGAGGGCGTCCACGACCCGATCCTCGGCGGGCACGTCGCGGCGCTGCACCACGCGGCCCCAGCGCGTGACCCGCAGACCGGCGCTCTCGACCCCGGCGGGACCGACGAGCACCGGACCACAGAGGCCGCCACGCCGCACCAGCGCGTCGAGGCACCCCGGCTCCGGCGCCGCGTCATCGTTGAGCAGCACGGCCCAGCGTGTCGCGACCGCCGCCAGACCGGCGTTGGCCGCCCGGGCAAAGCCGCTGCCGCCGCCGAGCCGCACGCGCGGCACGTCGAGGTCGAGGCCGTCGTCGGTGTCATCGACCACCCGCACGCGCCAGCCCTCGCAGGCGGCGAGGGCGCGCACGAGCAGGTCCCGGCGGGCGCGGTGCGGGATGACCACGGTGACGTCGTCGCGCGCCGTCACCTCCGCCCGGCCTCCGGCGGCGGCGCGGCGCGGCGCAGCTCGATCCGCAGTCCCTCCACGGGCACCGTCCCGACGGACACGGGGAACCGGTCGGCGCGTCCCTGGGGGTCGAGCGGGCCGGGCTTGCCATCCCCGTCGAGGTCGACGCTGGCCTCGACGTAGACGGGACCGGCGTTGCGGGGCAACTCCAGCACGAACGGGCCGGGCCGCGACACGGTCGCGAAGGCCAGCACGCGGGGCGGCGTGCCGCTGCGCAGCGCGTGATCGGAGTCGAACGCCGCGAGGCGCACATCCCCGCGGGTCCACGCGGCGTAGGTCACGGTGCCGGTCACGCGCACGCCGCCCACGACGCCGCGGCTTCCGCCCGCCTTCGGGGCGCCGAGGGCCCCCCCCGGCGGAGGCACGAGCGGATTGCCGGGTTTGGGCGGCACCGGCACGCCGGGACGCGGCGCCGCGCCCCGCCCGGCATCGGGCGCCGGGGGCACGACGGCGGGTCCCGACGGCTTCCCCGGTGCCGGCGCGTCCGGCACGCCCGTGCCGCGCTGGATGACCGTGTGCGGGACCTCCGCGGGCGTGGGGACCGCCGGCGGTGTCCCACCCACCGCAGGCGGCGCGGAGCCCCCCCCCGACCCGGCCGCCGCCTCCGCCGCGGGCCGGGGCGTTGCGGGGCCGGCCTGAGGCCCCGCCCCGGCAGGAAGGTCCGTCGAATCCGACTTGCGCACCACGCGCGACAGCGCGCCCTTGGCCGGCGGCGCCTCGGCGCGGTCCCCGGACTGCGCGGCCACCCGGTCCTTCTCGGCCTGCACCAGGATCTCGTCTTCCCGACACCCCGCGAGGGAGAGCAGAGCCAGCACGGCGAGGGGTCGAAACATCTGGGCGTC
The DNA here is from genome assembly GCA_039800105.1 of Pseudomonadota bacterium. Taxonomy (GTDB): domain Bacteria; phylum Myxococcota_A; class UBA796; order UBA796; family SXON01; genus CAMAXZ01. The sequence goes on along the minus strand of JBDLRI010000141.1, from coordinate 12,208 downwards.
CGGGCTATGGGGCCGACGTGACGCAGCTAACACGCATGTTCCGGGTCGCGTCGTCCCCGCCCATCCTGCTGATGGTGGCGAAGGTGTACGTGCCCGTGCTGTTTCCCCTCACCTTCGGCATCGCACTCGCCGCGGCGCGGCTGGACCGCGCGCTCGGGCTGGACGGCGGCATGCTGGCGGCACCGGCGCGCTACGCGGTGGCGGCCGCGCTGCTGGGCGCGGGACTCGCCATCGTGGGGGTCTCCTACGCGGAGCTGGTGACCGCCGGGGAGGGCAGCCCGAGCCCGACCGCGGGACGCACGCTCCGGCTGGTGCGCACGGGAATCTACGCGCACTGCCGCAATCCCAGCGTGCACGGAAAGCTGCTGGGGGTGCTCGCGGTCGGCGTGGCGCTGGATTCGCCGTCCTTCTGCGGCGTGCTCGTGCCGCTCCTGCTGGCCGGCTCGCTCCTCGAGAAGGCCTGGCGCCAGGAGCCGCAGCTGATCGCCGTCTTCGGCGAGGAATACCTCCGCTACCGTGAGGAGGTCCCCCTGTTCGTGCCGTGGAAGCTGCTCGGCTTCCGGCGTAGACTGTAGACACGCTCCCCCACGGAGGCCCGCGTGGACATCACCCTCATCAACCCTCCCGAACAGCTGCGCGTGTGGGCCGGCATTCCCAAGGCCATGGCCTACGGCGTGTACTGCTTCCCGCCGCTGGGTCTCATGTACATCCAGGCGGCCGTGGAGAAGCGCTCGTCGTACCGGGCGGAGATCTTCGACCCCGTCGTGGACGACCTCGACTACCCGGACTTCGAGCAGCAGCTCCGCAACTACCCGCTCGACCTGGTGGGGATCAGCACCTACACGCACTCCCTTCCGGACGTGCAGATGACGATCAACACGGTGCGGAAGCTCAACCCGCACGCGCGCGTCGTCCTCGGCGGCCCGCACTGCAGCATGTTCCCCGACTACGCCATCCAGCTGCAGGGCGCCGACGCGATCCTGACCGGCGACGGCGAGGACGCCTTCCTGGAGATGGTGCGGGCGCACGACCAGGGTGCCTCGTGGGAGGGCATCGAGGGCGTCTGGTTCAAGGGCGCGGACGGCCAGATCGTGAAGAACAAGGAGCGCAAGAGCACGAAGTCGCTCGATGCGTACCCGTGGCCGGACCGCTCGCGCACCCGCTACAAGGACTACTACCTGCCGGGCTGCAAGCAGCCGCTGAACACCACGGCGATCACGAGCCGCGGCTGCCCGCACTCCTGCCCGTTCTGCCTCACCTACAAGAAGCAGTACCGGATGCGGGACATCGAGGACATCCTCGACGAGATGGAGCACTGCGTGTCCCTCGGAATCACCGAGACGCACTTCATCGACGACCTGTTCACCCCCAACAGCCAGTGGGTGCTCAAGTTCTGCGACGCCATCGAGCGCCGCGGGCTGACGTTCAACTGGGGCTACAAGACCACCATCGCGGGGACCACGCGCGAGCAGATCCGCCGGTGCCGCGAGACCGGCTGCACGAAGATCCACTTCGGCGTCGAGAGCGCCAACAACGAGGGTCTCGACAAGTGGGGCAAGCACTGCGACACCGACGACGTGCACCGCGTGTTCCGCTGGTGCCGCGAGGAGGGCGTGCGCAGCGTCGCCTACATCATGCTGGCCGGGCCGCACGAGCGCACCATGGACGACGCGCTCCACAACGTCGACGAGATGATCAAGCTCGACGCCGACTACGCCGTGTTCGCCGTGTTCTCGCCGTACCCCGGCACCGAGTCCTTCGAGGAGGGCGCCAAGAAGGGCCTGTACCCCGCGGACTGCTGGGACCGCCTCATGAAGGACCCGCTGTGCGGCGTGGAGGTTCCGGCGTGCTGGGAGGAGCACCTCACGAAGGACCAGATCCTGGAGCTGCTCAAGATTGCCCACCGCAAGTTCTACGTGCGGCCGCGCTTCGTGGCGCGGACCATGACGAGCCTGGCGAGCGGCGCCGAGCTGAAGCGGCTCGCGCAGGGCGGCCTGTCGATCCTGAAGCTCGAGCTCCTCGACGCGCGCAGCCGCACGGCCCCGGTGTGACGATGCGGCGCACGGCCACCACGTACCGTTCCCGGCGTGGGGCGGCTCACGGACGATGGCGGGCCCGTCGCGATACCGTTTCCCCAACGAGGTCCACGTGATTCGCAGCGCGCTGAAAGCCGGTCTGAAGAAGGTGGTCGGTCGGGTGATGGGCGTCACGGCACCGCCCCCACCGCCGGCCGCGCCGACATGGGCCGCGGCGGCGACGCCCACGCCCGTGCCGCACGCGCACGACGCCGGCGAGACGTCCGTGACCGTGACCGCAGCGGCACCCGCCGCAGCGGAGACGCCGGTCGCGGAGACGCCGGTCGCGGAGACGCCCGTCGCGGAGACGCCGGCCCCGATGCAGGGGGCGCCCGAGGGGACGGACGCGCCCGGCCCGGACGCCGACGCGGCCGCCGCGACGACGCGGCCGAAAGCCCGCCGCGGCCGCGCGAAGAAGGTCACCGAGGCGCTCGTCGCCGCCGTCCCGGACGCGCCCGCCGAGGCCGCCGCGCCTCCCCCGGAGGCCGTCGCGCCCGCCGGGGGAGGCGTTGCGGAGGGGGATGCCCCCCTCCGCCCCACGGACGGAGGCATGGACGACACCGCCGGGCCGGCCCTCACGATGGAGGCCCTGCAGGAGGTCATCGACGAGATGGTCCGCCCGGCGCTCCAGGGCGACGGTGGCGACATCACGCTCCTGCGCATCGAGGGGCGGAAGGTGTACGTGCGCCTCGTGGGCGCATGCTCCACCTGCCCGTCGTCCATCGTCACGCTCAAGATGGGCGTGGAGGCCCTCCTGAAGGAGGAGTTCCCGTCCATCGAGGAGCTCGTGCAGGAGAGTTAGATCGCCCGCGATGGACCTGCACGACATCGCCGCGATGGAGCCCGGGGTGCTGCGGACGTGGCTGCCGGGCTGGATGGTGGCGCACGTGGAGGACGACGGACGGTCGGCCGAGCGGCTGGCCGCGATCGACGCCGAGCTCACGCGCACGGGCGACGAGGAGCTTCGCGCGCTGCGGACGCGCTTCGCACGCGCCGGGGATGCGTACCGGTTCCACGACGCCGACCCCGTGGCCCGACGGCTCCTGCGGACGTTGCTGTCGACGGTCGTGCGGGATGCCGTGCTGGACGGCCGGGACCACCTGGCGCGCTTCCTTCGGGAGGGCCCGCCCCGGCGCATGATCGTGGGCAACCACCTCGCCTACGTGGATACGGCCGTCACCGGCCACGTGCTGGCCGAATCGGGGCTCTCCCCGCTCGCCGAACGGCTCGTGGCCGTGGCGGGTCCCAAGGTCTACAGCGATCCGTGGCGACGGCTCGCGTCGCTCGGCATGCACACCCGCAAGACGGCGCAATCCACGCGCGTGGCGACGGAGCAGGCCGCGCTCTCCCCGCGCGCGGTCGCCGCCATCGCGATGGAGACGGTGGCGGACGTCGCGCGGTGCATGGACGAGGGCTACGTCGTGGTGCTCTACCCCGAGGGCACCCGCAGCCGCGACGGTCGACTCGGCGCCTTCCTGCGCGCCGCGGAGCGCTACCTGACCCTGCCGGACGTGCAGATCCTGCCGCTGGGGCTGACGGGCACCGATTCGATCCTCCCGCGCGAGGCGTCACGGATGCGGCCGGGTCCCGTCCGGCTGGCGTTCGGCCCGCCCGTGGCCGGCGGTGCCGCGGATGCGCGGGGAAGCCTGCTGGCCCGCGTCCATGCCGCGGTGGCGGAGCGCCTGCCGCCCGCGCACCGGCCCGCGGCGCACGGGCGTGCCGTGCTATGAAGGGCCCATGCACTCGCTCCTCGTCGCCCTGACGCTCCTGCCGCAGGCGCAGGCCGTCAGCCTGGGCTCCCCGGTGTCGACGGACTCGCCGAAGCCGGGCATCACCATCACGAAGTACCGGACCAGCTCGCCGGTCACGAACCTGTGGGTCGCGCGGGTCGACCTGTGCCAACGCGGAATCTACGTCGACGCGACCCGCGCCTCGGGCTCCACCCAGTCCACGGGCGGCTGGGCCTCCGACCAGGGCGTCACGCTCGCGACGAACGGGGACTTCTACAAGACCGGTCCCCTGCGCGTGTACGGCGACGCGGTCGGCGGTGGCGTGCGCTGGCCCTCCCTCCAGACGGGCTGGCACTCCAACTACCAGTCCGAATGGTACTGGGAGCGCTACGGCTGGATCGCCTTCGGACACGACTGGGTGGACTTCACCCACACCGGCTGGGTCAAGGCCAACGTGTCCGGCCTCACGAGCGGATGGCGCAACGATGACCCCACGCCTCCGCTCCCGGACGGCACGCTGGCCCTGGTCAGCGGCTTCCCCGAGCTGGTCACGGAGGGGCGGGTGGTCACCTGCAGCAGCGCCACGGCCAGCTCCTGCTTCCCGGACCGCGGCGACATGCGCGACCGCCACCCGCGCATGGCGATGGGCATCACGCAGGACCGGACCACGATGATGTGGGTGGTCGTGGACGGCCGCACGTCGTCCAGCGCCGGGATGTACGGCGCCGAGCTCGCCGACGTGATGGGACAGCTCGGCGCGTGGCAGGCCTTCAACCTCGACGGCGGCGGGTCCGCGCAGATGTGGGTCCAGGGCGACAGCTACATCAACGACATCTCCGGCAACAACTCCGGCAGCGGCACGCGCTCCGTCGCGAACCACTGGGGCGTGTATGCCGGCAACGACGACGGCCTGCCCCAGCGCCCCGGGCATTGCGCGACGGCTGCGCCGTGCGAGGTGCTCCCCGCGAACGGCGGCACCCTCGACGACGGCGGTGCCTGCTTCCGCGGCTTCGGGCCGAGCGCGACCTGGCGGACGGTCTCCGGCGGAACGGGCGGCTCGTTCCGCTGGACGAACGCCTTCTCGGGGAGCCAGCCCGACAACTGGGCGTGGTGGCAGGTGAATCTGGCCGAGGCCGGGACCTACCGCGTGGAGGCGTGGGTCGACGCGACCTACGGCGTGCACCGCGCCACGAACTACAGCATCCGCCACGACGGCGCCGACAGCGCCGTGACGATCGATCAGGGCGCGGCGAGCGGCTGGCGCACGCTCGGGGAATGGCGCTTCGCGGCGGGCGGCGGACAGTGGGTAGCCCTCACCGATCACGTCGCCTCCGGCGGCGTGGCCTCCAGCCAGCACATCACCGCCGACGCGATCCGGCTGGTGCGCCTGGATCCCTCCTCCGGGGGCGGAGGGACCGGCGGGCAGACCTCGACGGCCACGGGGGGCGGCACCGACACGCAGACCTCCAGTGGCACCGGCGGCACGTCGACCGGCACACCCGATGACACCGCCGGGGACGCCGCGGGCGGCGCCCCTGACAGTGACGCATCCCCCGACGCCCCCGACGGCGCGACGTGGGACACCGGCCCGCTCGGGTGGAACATGGGCAAGGACGACTGCGGCTGCGCCGGTGTGCCCGCACCTGGTTCGGCCTGGACGCCGCTCGCGGCATTGGCCCTCCTGTGGCGCCGGCGCCGGCGATGAGCGGACGTCGGGCCGAGGTCCGCGCCACGCACGCCGCGCTGCTGGAGCGCTGGCGGCACGCCATGGACCTCGTCGGGCCGGGCCCGCTCGCGCCGCACTTCGACGATGCCGAAGCCGCCACCGAACGGCTCGACGCCTCCGGCGACTGGGTCGACCTCGGCTCCGGCGCAGGATTTCCGGGTGTGACGCTCGCCGCGACGTTCCCGGACGCGCGCGTGACCCTGGTGGAGCGCCGCGAGAAGCGGGCCGCCTTCCTGGAAGCGGTGGCGCGGGCCGTCGAGCTGCCGAACCTGTCGGTGGTGTGCGGCGACGCGGCGACGCTCGCGACCGACGCGTGGGATGGCGTGATCTCGCGCGCGTACCGGCCGCCGGCCGAGCTGCTGCCCGAGGCCGCGCGCCTGCTGCGACCCGGCGGGCGCCTCGTCCTGCTGCTCGCCCGCGAGCCCACGCCCGATGCCGCGGGCTGGACCGGCGAGCTCGACCACGCCTACGTCATCGACGGGCGACCACGCCGGGTGGTGGTGCTCCGGCGGCCGTGACCGGACGGTGACAGCGGTCGCATAGGGTCCTTGGGTCCGGAGACCCCATGGCCCCGTCCGCGCGACCCATCCTGTGGCACAACGTCGCCTTCATCGTCCTCCTTCCCCTCGTCGCCATCCCGGCGGCCATCGCGTACGTGGCGCAGCACGGCGTCACCGCGTGGGAGGTCGGGGTCGGGCTGCTCGGGTGGGTCGTCTCCGGCCTCGGCATCACCGCCGGCTACCACCGCCTGTTCGCCCACCGGGCGTGGAAGGCCGTGCCGGCGGTCCGGGTCGCGCTGGCGATCGCGGGGGCCATGGCGGCCCAGAACAGCGTGATCGCGTGGGCGAGCGACCATCGTCGCCATCACCGCGCCACCGACACCGACGCCGACCCCTACAACGCCCACGAAGGCCTGTGGTACAGCCACGTGGGCTGGATCCTGCGCGAGGGCGTGGCCGGGGACGTCTACGACGACGTGCCGGACCTTCACGCCGATCCCTTCCTGCGCTTCCAGCACCGGCACTGGTTCGCGGTGTGCATCCTCGGCAACGTCGCGCTCCTGGCGCCGTTCGCGTGGATGTCGGGCCGTCCCGGCGGCGTGCTGCTGCTCGCCGGGGTGATCCGAATCCTCGTGGTGCAGCACTGCACCTTCACGATCAACAGCCTGAGCCACTGGTGGGGCACCCAGCCCTGGTCGCCGGCGACGACGAGCCGGGACAATCCGTTCCTCGCGCTCCTCACCTTCGGCGAGGGCTTCCACAATTACCACCACACCTTCCAGGCCGACTACCGCAACGGGATCCGCTGGTACCACTGGGACCCCACCAAGTGGCTGATCGCGGGCCTCGGCGCCGCGGGGCTCGCGTCCGACCTGCGGACCACCCCGGACCACCTCGTGCTGCGCACCCGCTTCGAGCGCGCCCGCGCCCGGATCCGGGCGGCGTCGACCGGCACCCTGCCGACGCTCCTCGCGGACGCCGAGGCCCGGGTGGAGGTGGCGCTCACGGAGCTGCGCGCCCGCACCCACGCCGTGGCCGAGGCCCGGCGGGCCCAGGTCCAGGCTGCGCACGCCGAGGCGCGCAGCCACCTCGGCGACCTTCAGCATCGGCTCGACGAGGGCGTGCGCGCCGCCCGCGACGCCATCCGGGCGTGGGAGCAGGCCTCGCGCGCCCGTCCGACCGGCGCCCCCGCCTGACACTTGCGCGGAACCGCCCCGAAACGCTAGACTTCGCGCCATGACCCACGCCTCCCTCCTCGTGTTGCTCGCCTGCATCGAACCCCAGGCTCCGACCGCGACCGCCCCCGACGCCGCCGGCACGGTGCCCCCCGAGGCCGCGCCGCCGGCCGCCCCCGTCGGCGACGCGGCGGCCGGAGCGCCCGGCGGCGCACCGCCGCCCAAGGACGGCGCCACGAGCATGGGTGCGCCGCCGAAGAACCTCGCCGACCTGGTCGGGGCGAAGCCCTCGGTGGACCTCACGCTCACGTTGGACGGGGCGCCTTCCGCCGTCGTGGACTTCGTCGTGGAGGGCACCGACGGGCCTCCGCAGATCATCGCGCAGGAGCGGATGTCGAGCGCCACGGCGACCTTCAAGGTTCCCGCCACCTACGGCAGTCCCATCTGGATCACGGCGTTCTACGACGCCGACCAGAACGGACCCGATGCCAAGGACCCCGCAGCGGTGTCCGCGACGGCCATCAAGCTCGACGGAACGCCGGTGAAGGTGGCCCTCAAGATGGCCCCGGGCAACTTCCCGCCGAAGATCGGACCGGAGGCGCTGCGCCCCGTGCCGGCCGGCACCGCCCCCCCCGCGAACGTACCGCTGTCGCCCACGGGCGAGCCGGGCACCGCGCCGCCCGCCGGGACCCCCGGCGCCCCGCCCCCGGGAGCGGGCACCGCGCCGGGAGGCGCCCCGCCCGCCGGTGCCCCGCCCGCGGGTGCGCCCGGCGCAGCACCGGCAGGGCCCGTGAAGGGAGCGGCCCCGGTTCCCGGCAAGGCCCCCTCCGGGAAGTAGCGTCCGGTTCCGCCTCGTGCGTCCCGCGTCGACGCGCCGCCCGCCCGCATCGGGGCCGTGCGGCCGTCCCGGGCGGGTTCACGCCCCGTCGTTCTCGCTGCGCGTGAGCGGGCTTTCGCCGACGTCCGCCACCGCCTCGTCCGAGTCCTTCTCGAAGATCAGGTAGTAGACGAGGTAGAGGATCACGCCGACGACGATGCAGGCGTCCGCGACGTTCCACGTGGGGTACTCGTTCGTACCGAAGGTCTCGATGCACCACCGCGAGAACGTCGGGTGCTCCGTGTAGACCTTCACGAAGTCCGTCACTGTCTGCTTGTGGACGCGATCGATGGCATTCCCGAGCGCGCCGGCGGTGATCATGGCCACGATCGTCGCCTGGAAGCGATCGTCGTCGGGCAGGGCGCGGTACATCGAGACCAGCACGCCCATGGCGATCACCGTGAACACGGCGAACACGACCATGCGGTTCTCGTAGCTCACCAGCATGCCCATGGCGGCGCCCGGGTTCTGCGTGTGGATGAAGCTCAGAAAGCCAGGAACAAGGGGAATCTCCGCCGGATTCGACGGGTCGTGGCCCATCTGGGACAACCCCCGCATCATCCGGTCCATCGCGGAGCCCGCCAGACGGGGACCGCTGTAGCGCAGCGACGACACGATCCAGATCTTGGACGCCTGATCGAGCACCAGGAGGAGCGGCGTGAGCCACGCCAGGATCCGCAGTTTCGGCGACATGCGCGCCGCCTATCCCGTCGCCGGGGCCCACGCGACGCGTTAGGCTGCCCGCCTCCCGGAGAGCCTCATGCAGCGCGAACAGATGCCCGTGGACGTCCTCTTCGTCGGTGGCGGCCCCGCCTCGCTGGCCGGTGCGATCCGCCTGCTCGACCTCATCCGCGCCCACAACGACTCGGGCGCGTCGCCCCGCATCGAGGAGCCCACCATCGCGCTCGTGGAGAAGGGCAGCGAGATCGGCTCGCACGCCGTGTCCGGCGCCGTCCTCGACCCCCGCGCGCTCGACGAGCTCATCCCCGACTGGCGCACGCGCGCACCGGACTTCGTGGAGCGCCACGTCGAGGACGAGACCTTCGTCGTGCTGACCGAATCCCTCGCCTTCGAGGCTCCCGCCATGCCGCCGGGCCTCGGCGATCACGGCCTGCCCATCATCTCCATCGCGCGGTTCCAGAAGTGGCTCGCCGGCATCGCCGAGGAGAAGGGCCTGACCATCTTCCCCGGCTTCGCGGGAACGCAGCTGCTGTGGGAAGGCGACCGCGTCGTGGGCGTCCGCACGGGCGACAAGGGCATCGGCCCCGACGGCCAGCCCAAGGACAGCTTCGAGCCCGGCTACGACCTCGTCTCCAAGGTCACCATCCTCGGCGAGGGCCCGCGCGGCACGCTCACGCGCCAGCTCGTCAACCGCCTCGGCCTGGACGCGCACAGCCAGCCGCAGGTGTTCGAGGTCGGCGTCAAGGAGGTGATCGAGATGCCGCCCGGCACGGTGAAGAAGGGCGAGGTCATCCTCACCCTCGGCTTCCCGCTCGGCCTTGACACCTTCGGCGGCGCCTTCGTCTACGCCCTCTCGGGCGACCGCTACGCCATCGGCCTCCTCGTCGGCCTCGACGCGAAGGACCCGGCGATGGACGCGCACTACCTCCTGCAGAAGCTGAAGAACCACCCCTACTTCCGCGCCAAGCTCGGCAAGGGCAAGGTCGTCAAGTACGGCGCCAAGGCCGTGAGCGTGGGCGGCTGGGCCAGCATCCCCACGCTCTACGCGGACGGCGCGATGATCGCGGGCGACAGCGCCAGCTTCCTCAACCCGATGCGCATCAAGGGCATCCACCTGTCGATGAAGACGGGCATGCTCGCCGCGGAGACCGCCTTCGAGGCGCTCAAGCGCGGCGACAGCAGCGCGGAGGTGCTCGCCGCCTACAAGGCCAAGGTCGACGGCAGCTGGGTCCGCGAGGAGATGGAGCCGGCGAAGAACTTCCACAGCTACTTCGAGAAGGGCGTGCTCGGCGGCCTCGCGCAGGTCGGGCTGTCCATGGTGATCGGACCGGGCAAGGACATCGCGCCGTTCCACGCCGACTACGAGGGCATGCGCAAGACGAGCCACGTCCACCCGAGCGGCACCTTCCCCTCGCGCGACGATCTCGTCTACGACGACACCTACATCGTCTCCAAGCTCACGGACGTGTACTTCTCGGGCACGAAGCACGAGGAGCAGCAGCCCGCGCACCTCAAGGTGGTCGACCGCGAGATCTGCGCCACGCAGTGCAAGGAGGAGTACGGCAACCCCTGCACGCGCTTCTGCCCCGCGCAGGTCTACAACATGCACTTCGACGCGACGACCGGCCGCGAGGAGCTGCACATCGACTTCAGCAACTGCGTGCACTGCAAGACCTGCGACATCCGCGACCCCTACCAGATCATCACCTGGGTCCCGCCCGAGGGTGGAAACGGTCCGGAGTACGGCATCCTCTGAGGGGGCCTGGGGCGGGGGGCTGAGCCCGCCCCCCGCAACGCCCCCGGGCCGCGCGCCGTCAGGCCGCGACGACACGCTCGGCAGGCGGCCGGCCTCCGAGCGCCACGAGCAGCGCGGGCACCTCGACCCACGCGTGCAGCGCCGCCGCGACACCGTACCAGGCGCGCGCGACCGCGAAGTCCACGACGAAGCCGACGCTGAGCGCCACGCACACCACGGCCACCGCCGCGCGCCCCGCGTGACCCAGGCCACCCCACGCCGGCGCCCCCTGTGCGCCCGCGATGCGCGGCAGGACGTGCAGCACGGCGGCGTAGTGCATGCACTGCGTGTAGGCCAGCGCGGCGAACACGTCCCGCGCCCACGGCGCGTCGCGCCACGCGGCGGGCAGGTACGCGCCGAGCTGTGCGGCGAGCCCGCCCGTCGTGAGCGGCCCCACGTCCGGCGCGGTCCACCCGGCGCGCGCGACCACGTGCGGGAGGGCTCCGCTCGCGATCAGCACCGGCACGACGCCGAACACCACCGCGCACGCGGCCATGGCCCGGCGGCGGGCGGCGCCGTCGAGCCCCTCCGCCAGCAGGCCCACCGGCGTCCAGTTGTGCAGCATCGCCGCCCCGAGCAGCGTCGTGGCGGGCGCGCGCACCAGCCCGACCCCCACCACGACCGCCGTCCCGATGGCGCCCACGGTCACGCGGCGCGGCGCCCCGGCACCGCGCACGCCGAGCGCCGCGAGTGCCATCCCCGCCACGAGCGCGAGCTCCGCCGGGGACCACCCCGCGGCGGTCCCGAACCCGGCGGCGCGGCCCACGCGCCCGAACAGCACGCCCGCCAGCAGCGCCACGACACCCGCGCGCACGGCGGGAGCCAACCGCGCGGCGTACCGGTGGCGCACCCAGCCGAACTCCGCCAGCACGTGCGGCAGCCCGAACATCGCGAGCGAGAGGGTGTAGGTCGCCAGCGGAAAGGCACTCGCGAGCAGAGCGGTCGCGAGCACGCCCGCGCCACCGACACCCCACGCGGCGCGCGCCGGCGACATCGAGCCGGGGAACGCCGCGGACACGCCGTCAGCCGCGGCGGCGACGCGCCATGGCGGCCAGTCCCACCACGAGGGCGAGCGGGGACATCCCGCCCGCACCGGTCGTCGCGCAGCCGCCGCCGTCGTCCGAGGCCGCCGCGGTGTCCGTGGCCGTGGAGGTCGCGGTGTCCTGCGGGGGCGGCACGAGATCCGCCCGGGCCGTGGACACGAGCAGCGGAAGGGCGAACGGGACGAGCATCATGGGAACTCCTGACCCGTCACGCTACCACGCCCCGCGCGCTCCCGTCGAGCAGCGCGCGGACCCCGTCGAGATCGGCGTGCACCAGCAGGACGAGCACATCGCCCGGTCGCGCCCACGCCAGCGCCTGGCGCGCGGCGTCCACGTCGTCCGTGGCGCGCGCGAGCGCCTCGGGCGACACGCCCGCCGCACGCAGGCTCTCCTCCAGCCGCGCCGGGACCTCTCCCGGAACCCGGCCGCGGGCGTAGGCCGCCATCTCCTTCACCACGTACCGGTCGCAGCGCAGTTCCGCGGCGGCCTCCGCGAACGCGGCCAGCAGCGCGTCGGTCCGGTCGCCGGCCTGGCCGATCACGAGCAGCCGCCGCCCCGCGCCGAGGCCCTCCACGACCGGCGCGAGGCGCCGGATGCCGTCCGGAT
>JBDLRI010000140.1:0-5317 GCA_039800105.1 Pseudomonadota bacterium | reverse complement strand
GCTAACCGTTCACGCCGTCGGGGTCCCCGCCGTCGCGGCCGCGGGCCCGCGCGTCGCCAGGATCCACACGCCCAGGCCGGTGAGCACGAGGCTGCCGTACTGCGCGGGGGTGAGGCCCGCGTAGCGCACGTCCATCGCCGTGTCGGCCCGCATGAACTCCATCGCGAAGCGGATGGGGCCGTAGAGGGCGGGCAGGAGGCCGATGTAGAAGCCGGGCGGCCGCGGCCGGAGGCTCGCGAGCTTGAAGACGCCGAGCATCGCGAACACCGCGAGCGCCTCGTAGAGGCCCATGTCGTGGCAGGCGAGCTCGGGCCCCCCGCCGGGACAGATGCCCTTCACGCCCAGCCAGAAGTTCGTGGGCGTGCCGGGGTGGTCGTGCGCCAGGAAGCACCCCACGCGCCCCAGGCCGAAGCCCAGCCCGAAGCCCCACGCGAGGGCGTCCCCGTTGGGCCAGAACGGCACGCCCTCCTTGCGGAAGAACCACACGGCGAGCGGCACGCACGCCATGAACCCGCCGAAGCTCGACAGCCCGTCCCAGAACCGCAGCAGCTTCATCGGGTCGGTCAGCAGCACGCGCGGCTCGTACATCAGGATCTCGCCGAGGTGGCCGCCCACGATGGTGCCGACGACCAGCCAGCCCACCATGCGGTTCATGCGCTCCGCCGCCGCGGGGTCCCCGCTGTAGGCCACCGCCTTGCGCTCCGCGAGGTTGCCGCCGAGCCAGAACCCGAGCGCCACCATGATGCCGAAGCCGTGGATGGTGAGCGGGCCGATGGGGATCGTCGGCTGGGAGAAGTAGGGGATCAGCGGGTGCATCGCGTCTCCGGGTGCGTGCATGGGGCGGAGGGGGTCACCCCCTCCGCAACGCCTCCCCCGCGGCGTCGGGGAAGCGTCTCGGTGCGTCGGCCCGTAGCGCGGGCGGGCGCCGCGATCCACCGGGCGTGTCCGCAATGCCCCGTCCCGCGCGTCAGGGTAGCTGAAGCCTCCGGAGGGACCCCATGCACGCCTCGACCTGGACCACGCACGACGGCCGCCGCTGGCGCCTCCGCGCGGCGGATCCGTCGCGCGCCGCGGCCCTCGCCGCCGCCTTCGACCTGCCGCCGCTCCTGGCCGGCGTGCTCTCGGCACGCGGGTTCGGGCCCGACGAGGCCGAGACGTTCCTGGACCCCGGCGCCGTGTCGCTCCACGATCCCTACGCCATGCGCGGCATGGACCTCGCCGTGGCGCGCATCCGCCGTGCGGTCGCGGAGGGCACGCACGTGCGGCTGGTCACCGACTACGACGTGGACGGCACCACCTCGTGCCTCGTGCTGCACGCCACGCTGGACCGCATGATCGGCCTCGCCGGGAGCGCTGCGCGCGTGAGCTACCACGTGCCCGACCGCTTCGTGGAGGGCTACGGCGTGAGCCTCCGCGCGGTCGAGACCGCCGCCGCCGACGGGGTCGGGCTGCTCGTCACCGCGGACATCGGCGTGCGGGACCACGCGTCGGTGGCGCGCGCCGTGGAGCTCGGCATGGACGTGATCGTCGTCGACCACCACCTGCCGCCCGGCGAGGACGTGCCGCCCGCCGCGTGCGCGGTGCTGTGCCCCCCGCAGGCGGGGTGCGGCTACCCGAACAAGCACCTCGCCGCGTGCGGGGTGTCCTGGAAGCTCGCGAGCGCGCTGCTCGCGGAGGATCCCGCCCGCGACGCCATCCTCGCGTCGCTCTGCAAGCTCGTGGCGATTGGCACCGTCGCGGACGTCGTGGATCTCCGCACGCCGGAGAACCGCGTCCTCGTGACGCGCGGCCTCGCGGCGCTCAACGCCGGCCCGCACGTGGCGGGGCTGGCGGCGCTGCTGCAGGTGGCGGGCGTGCAGGGTCCGGTGACCGCCGAGACGCTGGGCTGGCGCATCGGCCCGCGCATCAACGCGGCCGGGCGGCTGGAGGACGCCAACGCCGTGGTGCGGCTCCTCCGCGAGCGAGATCCCGAGCGCGCGCGCGCGCAGGCGGAGGACCTCGACCGGCTCAACCGGGAACGCCAGACCATCCAGGAGCACCTGCTCGGCCAGGCGCTCGCCCGCGTGCCCGACCCCGCGCCGGGTTTCGTGGTCGTGGACGGCGCGGAGGACGAGGGCTGGCATCGCGGGGTGGTGGGCATCGTGGCGTCCAAGCTGCGCGAGCGGGTCGGCCGGCCGGTGGCCGTCGTGGCGCGTCTGGCGGGCGGGACCGCCACCGGCTCGGTGCGCAGCGTGCCGGCCGTGCACGCGGTGCGCGCGCTCGATTCCGTGGCCGACCTGCTCACCCGCTACGGCGGGCACGCGGCGGCGGCGGGGTTCAGCCTCGACGCGGCGCGCCTGCCCGAGCTGCGCGCGCGCCTCGCCGCGTGGGTGGAGCAGTCCCACGATGTCGACGCGCTCGCCGGGGAGGAGCCGGTCGACGCCTGCGTGCCCGGCGAGGCCGTGACGCTCGGGGCGGTGCGCGCGCTCGCGCGGCTCGAGCCCTGCGGCAAGGGCAACGAGCCGCCGCGCATCGTGGTGACCGGCCCCATCGACGGCCTGCGCGTGGTGTCCGGCGCGCACCTGTTCTTCCGCGTCGGGGGCCTGGAAGCGGTGTGGTGGCGGGCCGCCGCGCACGCCGATGCCGTGCGGGCCGCGGCCGGGGTGGTGGGCGTCGTCGGCGAGGACGCGTTCCGCGGCCGGGCCAACGCGCGCGTGATGGTGGACGGCGTGATCGCCTGACCCGAGCGGGGCCGGGGCGTTGCGGGCACGCCGCCGCGGTTGGCTCCCGCAGGGGCCTCGAGCGGCGCGCGTGGGGAGGACGCGTCCGCCGAAGGCGGCGCCGAGCCAGGCTCGGCGAGCGCCGGCCTGAGGCCCCGCCCCAGGAGCCCGAGGCACGGTGGACGCCGATGCGATACGTGGTGGCGCCTTCTTCCCACGGAGACTCCCGCATGTCCGAGATCCTCGCCGCCGCGCAGAAGCTCTACGCCACCTTCCCCGAGCGCCACGCCATCGCGCGTCGCCGCATGGGCCGCGCCATCACCCTGGCCGAGAAGATCCTGTTCGCGCACCTCGCGAACCCCGAGGGCGCGCAGTTCGTGCGCGGCAAGAGCTTCCTCGATCTGCACCCGGACCGCGTGGCCATGCAGGACGCCACGGCGCAGATGGCGCTCCTCCAGTTCATGCTCGCGGGCAAGGAGACCACCGCGGTCCCGAGCACCGTGCACTGCGACCACCTCATCCGCGCGCGGAAGGGCGCCGCCGAGGACATGAAGGTCGCGCTCGAGGAGAACTTCGAGGTCTACGAGTTCCTGCGCACGGTGTCGCAGCGCTACGGCATCGGCTTCTGGAAGCCCGGCGCCGGCATCATCCACCAGGTGATCCTGGAGAACTACGCGCTGCCCGGCACGCTGATGATCGGCACCGACAGCCACACGCCGAACGCCGGTGGCCTCGGCATGCTCGCGGTGGGCGTGGGCGGCGCGGACGCGGTGGACGCGATGGTCGGACTTCCGTGGGAGGTGCTCTGCCCGAAGGTCATCGGCGTGAAGCTCACCGGGAAGCTGTCCGGCTGGACCTCCCCGAAGGACGTCATCCTCAAGCTCGCCGGCCTGCTCACCGTGAAGGGTGGCACCAACGCGATCGTCGAGTACTTCGGACCCGGCTGCGAGAGCCTCTCGGCGACCGGAAAGGCGACCATCTGCAACATGGGCGCCGAGCTGGGCGCGACGTGCTCCGTGTTCCCCTACGACGACCGCATGGGCGCCTACCTGCGCAGCACGGCGCGCGCCGAGCTCGCCGCGCTGTGTGACGCACACCGCGGCTACCTTCGCGCCGACCCCGAGGTGGAGACCAACCCCGAGGCGTACTTCGACCGGGTCGTGCACATCGACCTCGACACGCTCGAGCCGCACCTCGTCGGTCCGCACACCCCGGATCTCGCGCGGCCGCTGTCGGCCATGAAGGACGCCATCGCGAAGGAGGGGTACCCCACGACGCTGAGCGCCGCGCTGATCGGCTCCTGCACGAACTCCTCCTACGAGGACATCGAGCGCGCCGCGCACATCGCGCGCCAGGCCGCCGCGAAGGGCCTCAAGGCGAAGGTGCCGTTCATGGTGTCGCCCGGCTCCGACCAGATCTACGCGACCATCCAGCGGGACGGCCAGATGGCGGCGCTCGAGGCCATCGGCGGGGTCGTGCTCGCGAACGCCTGCGGCCCGTGCATCGGCCAGTGGAAGCGCGACGACATCCAGAAGGGCGAGCGCAACGCGATCGTCACGTCCTTCAACCGCAACTTCCCGGCGCGCAACGACAGCAACCTCGAGACGCTGGCGTTCATCGGCTCGCCCGAGACGGTCGTCGCCATGGCCATTGCGGGGGAGCTGGGCTTCAACCCCGCCACCGACACCCTCGCGCGCGACGGCGTGTCGCTCACGCTCCAGGCGCCCACGGGCGACGAGCTGCCGAAGAACGGCTTCGTGCCGGACTTCGTCGGCTACCTGGCACCGAGCGCGGAGGGCCGCAGCGTCGAGGTCGCCATCGACCCGAAGAGCACGCGCCTGGAGCGCCTGGCGCCGTTCCCCGCGTGGGACGGCACGGATCCCTCCGGCCTCGTGGTGCTGCTCAAGGCGCGCGGCAAGTGCACCACCGACCACATCTCGGCGGCCGGCCCGTGGCTGACCTACCGTGGCCACCTCACCAACATCTCGGGCAACCTGTTCAGCACGGCCGTCAACGCGTTCGACGGCGCCGTCGGCAGGGCCCGTGACGTGCTGGCCGGCGAGGACGGCGTGACCTACCCGGACCTCGCCAAGCGCTACAAGGCCGCGGGGCAGGGCTGGGTCGCCATCGGCGACGAGAACTACGGCGAGGGCAGCTCCCGCGAGCACGCCGCCATGGAGCCCCGCTACATGGGTTGCCGGGCCGTCATCGCCCGCAGCTTCGCCCGCATCCACGAGACGAACCTGAAGAAGCAGGGCGTGCTGCCGCTCACCTTCGCGGACGCGGCGGACTACGACAAGGTGCGCATCGACGACCGGATCGCCATCGAGGGCGTCGCCGGCATCCCGGAGGGCCGCGCGCCGACCCTGGTGCTCACGCACGCCGACGGCACGACCGAGCGCGTCGCGCTGAAGACCACCATGAGCCCCGATCAGTTCAAGTGGTTCGTGGCCGGCAGCGCGCTCAACCTCATCCGTCAGGGCCAGGCGTAGCGTCTGGGGCGGGGGGACATCCCCCCGCAACGCCCCCCGAACGTGCGTCTTCGTCGACCCCGGTGCCTTGCCGTCCGGCAGGGTCCCGGGGTCGACTCGCGCCCGGGTTGTCCACCGGCGCCTATG
>JBDLRI010000139.1:0-41210 GCA_039800105.1 Pseudomonadota bacterium | reverse complement strand
GGCGCGTCACGAGGGCGGCGCGCGGAGCCGAGACGAGCGAAGGCGTGGCCGAAGCCACGTCGAGCGAGTCGTAGGCGAGCACGTCGGACGCAGTAGCGCGGGGCGCCGCCGCAGCCGGCGATGGTTTTTCAGCAGCCTGCTAGGACCCGGCCCGCGCGGCCTGCTCCTCGGCGGTCGCCTCGTCGCGCAGGCGGCGCAGGTCCTCGGCGGTGACGCGCGTGTAGGTCCCGGGCGCGCGCAGGAGCGGCCACAGACCCGGCAGCGACAGCGGCAGCTTCTCAA
Organism: Pseudomonadota bacterium; assembly: GCA_039800105.1. Classification (GTDB taxonomy): domain Bacteria; phylum Myxococcota_A; class UBA796; order UBA796; family SXON01; genus CAMAXZ01. Next base: position 40,928 of record JBDLRI010000139.1, on the reverse strand, counting down.
TCCAGAAGCCGAGATGGCCGATCAGGAAGGCGCGCGCCGCGGTGGTGTGGCCGCCGAGCAGCGCCACGAACACCAGCTCGCGCACGCCCTCGCCCGAGGCGCTGGGCGCCAGGAACGTCCCGAGGGTCATGACCGCCGCGGCGTAGAAGACCTGCGGCGCGGTGACGCCCTCGACCTGAAGGGCCATGGCGTTGCCGAAGTACATGAGCATGGTCGTCACCTGTCCGACCACCGCGCACAGGAGCGCGAACGCGAGCGCCCCGCGCCGCTCCGCGTAGGCCGTGGCGCTGCGGATGCTCGAATCCGCGAAGGCCCGCAGACGCGGGTGCGGCAGGAACCGGACCAGACCGGCGAGGGCCGTCGGGCGCAGCAGCACCAGCACACCGACGATGCCGGACGCAGCCAACGGCAGCGCCAGGGCACGCACCAGCTCGGCCAGGCTGCGGCCCCCGAGGTCGGCGAAGGGCATGAACGCCAGGATGACCGTCAGCAAGCCGACAAGTCCGACGAGCCGCTCCACCGCGAGGGCGGTCGCGCACGCCACCGGGCGGCGGGTGGCACGGATGGTGTCGTAGAGGCGCCAGCCGTCCAGCCCCATGGTGTTGGGCGTCACGATGCCGAAGTAGCGGCCCACGAAGTAGCTGCGGACGAGCCAGCCGTAGGAGAAGTCGAGGCCCTGCCCGCGCAGGAGCACCTGCCAACGCAGCACGTTCACGAGGATGCCGGCGAGCTTCACGAGCACCGCGAACGCGAACCACGGGAGGAACGTGCGCGCCTCCACGCGCGTGACCTCCCGCCACAGCTCCCGGGCGTCCATCGGGACCAGCTGGAACCCCTGGCGACGCAGCCACACGCGCGATCCGAGGGCCTCCAGCGGCACGGCGCGCGCCTCGTCGGGGGCGTCGAAGGCGACGGCCACGCGATCCTCCCGGCAGTGCCGCAGCGCACGCACCGGCACGATCGGCCCCGCCACCGTGCGGGCGTACACCTGGTCGCCGGCCGCACGCGTGCACACATCCGCCGCCGGCAGCGGCACGTGGGCCTCCGGCAACGCGCGGCCGGTCAGGCGCGCCCGGAGCCGCCCCACCGCGCCGGGCATCGCGGGGTTGGACTGGAACCAGACCGTTCCGTCGGCGAGCGCGTCCCGCGGCACCTCCACCGGACCGCCACCGAATTCCGCGAACAGACCGACGAAGATGGCGAGGGTGACGAGAAGCTTGAGGGCATGTCCAAGGAGGGCGCGCATGGGCCCCGCGGCTAACGCGGTCAGCCGCCGATGCCCGTCATGACACCCTCGAAGGGCCGTCCGGCGGCGAGCGCGGCCTCGTGTCCGGCGGGCTTCCCGCGCACGATGGCCCGCACCGTCGCGGCGAGTGTCTCCTCCGAGGCGCCCGCGCGCAGGAGGTCCCGCAGGCTCGGGGTGTCCTCGTGGGCCAGGCACGTGCGGAGGTGGCCATCCGCCAGCAGGCGCAGGCGGTTGCAGGTCGCGCAGAAATGTTCGGTGAGCGGCGCGATGAACCCGACGCGGACGGCGTCCCGACCCTCTCCCACCCGCCAGTGGCGGGCAGGGCCGATGCCCGCGGTCCAGGACGAGGCCGCCTGCGCGGCGGGGGGCTCCGGACGCACGGGGCCGAGCACGGCGAGGCGCTCCCGCAGCACGGACGCCGGCACCGTGGCACGTCGGCCGTTGGTCTCGAACGGCATCGCCTCGATGAGGCGCACCTGAATGGCGTCACCGTGCGGCGCGAAGCGTCTCACCATCGCGACGACCTCGTCGTCGTTCACGCCCTCCATGACGACCATGTTGATCTTCACGGGCAGCAACCCCGCATCGAGCGCCGCGTCGACGCCGGCGAGCACCCGCGCGAGGTCCCCGCCGCGCGTGATGGCGGCGAACCGGGCCGGATCGAGCGAGTCGAGCGAGACATTCACCCGGCGCAGGCCCCGTGCGCGCAGCGGCGCCGCCAGTCCGGCCAGCGTGTGGCCGTTCGTCGTGAGCGCGACGTCCTCCACGCCGGGCACCGCGGCCACGGCGCCGACCAAGGCCTCGATGTCGCGCCGCACCGTCGGTTCCCCCCCGGTGAGACGCACGCGACGGACGCCCATCGGGGCGAGCACACCGACCACACGGGCGATCTCCTCGTAGCGGAGAAGCTCGGCGCGCGGCATCCAGGACATGCCCTCGGCCGGCATGCAGTAGACGCAGCGGTAGTTGCAGCGGTCGGTCACGCTCACCCGCAGGTAGGCGTGCACCCGGCCGAAGCGGTCCATGAGGGGGGGCGCGAACACGCGCTCAGACCGGGAGGGTGTCCGCGACCGCGCGCGCCAGCGCGTCGAAGACCGGGTCGCCCACGAGCGCCACCGGCCGGCCCGAATCACCCCCCACGCGCACGTCCTCGCGAAGCGGCACCTGCGCCAGCAGCGGCACGCCGTACTCCTCCGCGAGACGGACGCCTCCGCCCTCGCCGAAGGGGTGCATGCGGGTCCCGCCGGCGTCGAACCACGCCATGTTCTCCACGATGCCGAGGATGGGGACGTCGAGCTTGCGGAACATCTCCACCCCGCGCACCGCGTCGAGCAGCGCCACGGGCTGCGGTGTGGACACGACGATCCCGCCCGAGAGCGGAACGCCCTGGATCATCGTGAGCTGGGCGTCACCGGTCCCGGGAGGGAGGTCCACCACGAGGTAGTCGGTGGTCCCCCACTCCACGTCCTTGAAGAACTGGTTGATGACGCCCATCACCATCGGACCGCGCCAGATGATGGGCTCCTTCTCGTCGACGAGGAAGCCGATGCTCATGCACTTCACGCCGTGCGCGACGAGCGGAAGGATTCGCTTGTCGGCATTGGCGAGCGGACGCCCGTTCACCTGCATCATCAGCGGAAGGGACGGCCCGTAGATGTCGGCGTCGAGCAGCCCCACGCTCCATCCCTGCCGGGCCAGCGCGACGGCGAGGTTCGTCGCCACCGTGCTCTTGCCGACCCCGCCCTTGCCGGAGGCCACGGCCACGATGTGCCGCACGCCGGGCGGGTTGGACTTCGTGATCGGCCCGCCGTGCGGCTGCACGCCGCCGCCGCTCATCCCGCGGAGCGGCTCCTTGGCCGGGCCGTGCGCGTGCCCGTGGTCATGGCCGTGCGAGGTTGCCGCAGGGGCGGACACGCGAAGGGTGCACACCACCTCCCCCTTCCAGGTCTCCGCCAGGTTGCGGAGGATCGCCTCGCGCATCCGCTGGCGGTCCTCCGCGGCGTGCTCGGCACGACAGGCGAGCGCGAAGCGCAGCGTGTCGCCCTCGATCTGGGCGTCCTGAACGAGCCCGGCCAGCCACACCGAGCGGCCGGAGAGCGGGTCCCGCACGCGCGTCGCGGCGGGTTCGAGAAAGGTGCGGGGGTCCATCGGCGCCCCCTAACGCGACGCGGGCCGACCGAGCCCGTCAGCGCTGGCTCCAGGCGAGCACGAGCGAGCCGAGTGCCGAGGTGCGGGGCTGCGGCGCGCCGACCCGGGACCCGTCCCAACGGCGCACGCGCCCGTCCTCGATCACGTGCACGGCGTCTCCGTCGACGGCGAAGAGCGTGCCCGGGCACGCGGGCTCACGGCCGGTCCGTGCGACGGCCTCCGCATGCACGTCCCCGTCGCGCGGGGCCAGCAGCCCCCCGTCCCCGCACACCCCCACGCGACGCGGCCAGCGGTGCAACGCGACCATCTCCGGATGGTCGACATCCTCGTGCTGCACGAGGAGCACGCGCGACGCAGGCCGCACCAGGTCGGGAAATCCGAACGCGAGGTAGCGCCGGCCACTCGGAAGCGTGAGCCACGCGCGCTGGGTGGCGCTGGCCAGCACGTCCTGCACCGCCGGCAGGCGCGCGAGCGCCGGCGGAAGGTCGAACGGGGCACCGCCGGCCAGCGTGGCACCGAGATGGGCCACGGCACCCTGCCAGCCGATCGCGGGGGCATCCGCTGCGACGGGGGCCACCGGCGCGGACCCGTGCGGTTCCGCGGCGGGAACCTCCTTTCGCAGCTCGGACACGAGGTGTCCCGCCACGGGAAGGATCAGGGCCTCCATCGCGAGGGCGCAGGCACGATGCGAACCCGGCACGGCGAACACGCCCCGCGTCCCGACCGTGCCCCCCACGGCGTCCGAGAGCATGGCCGACGCACCCACCTGCTCCCAGCTGCGCGCGCGGAAGGCCTCGCCGAAACCCGGCAACTCGCGGTCGAGCACGCCCCGAACGACCGACGGGGTGCGATCCCGCGCCGACACGCCGGTACCGCCCGTCACGACGACCACGTCCACGCTGTCCTGCGCGAGCGCACCGCGCAGCGCCGCCTCCAGGTCCTGCTCCGTCTCGGGAACGACATGACGGCCGCGCACGACGTGTCCCGCAGCCTCGATCATCCGCACGATCACGGCGCCTGACGCGTCCTCCTGCGGTCCCCGCGACGACGTCACGGACAGGACATGGAATCCGAGTGGGCGGGGAGGACCTTCGTGCGGGTGCGCCATGGGCGACGCCTATCCCGGCGCGCTCGACGCGCGCGTGCGCAGCCAGTCCTCCAGGATCACCGCCGCGGCGTGGGCGTCGATGACGCCGCGACGCACGCGCCCGTCGAGTCCCGCCGACTGCAGGCGCGCCTCGGCCTCCAACGTCGAGTAACGCTCGTCCTGCCAGTGCACCGGCAGCCCCGTGGCGGCCCCGACGGCCTCGCCGACCTGGCGCGCGAGGCGCGTGCTGCGCGTCTCCCCTCCCTCGAGGTCCAACGGGAGTCCGATCACCACGGCGAGGGCGCGCCGGGCGCGACACAACTCCGCCACCACGGCCGCGTCCCGTGCGACGCCCTTCCGCGCGAGGACGCGGTCCGGCAGGGCCATGCCGACCGCCACGTCCGCCACGGCCACCCCGATGGTGCGAGTGCCTACATCCAGCGCAACATACGAACCCGCCATCCCCTCCCCGCGATAGGCGCACCCATGGAACGCTTCGACATCATCGCACAAGGCGAGGAGATCGTCTCCGGCGCCCTGGTGGACAGCAACAGCGCCCGCATCTGCACCCGCCTCGGCGAGGTCGGATTGGTGCCGGGACGCATCACCGCGGTCGGAGATGTGCTCGACGATCTCGTGTCCGCCTTCCGGGAGGCCGCCGCGCGTTCCCGCGTCGTCGTGAGCACGGGCGGCCTGGGCCCCACCTCCGACGACCTCACCGCGGAGGCCGTGGCGCGCGCGTTCGATCGCCCGCTGCGCGAGGATCCGGTTGCACTCGCCCAGATCGAGGCCCGCTACGCGTCACGCGGGCGCACGATGCCGCCCCTCAACCGCAAGCAGGCGATGCTTCCGGACGGCGCGCGGGTCCTCGAAAACACGCTCGGCACCGCCCCGGGGTTCCTGGTGGAGGTCGCGGGCTCCGTCATCCATTGCCTGCCCGGCCCTCCCTTCGAGATGCGTCCGATGCTCGACCGATGGGTGGTCCCCGATGTCGCGGCGCGCTTTTCCCTTCCGCCGCGGCGCACGATCGTCCTTCGGTGCTTCGGCATGCCGGAGAGCGTCGCCGCCGAGCGCATGGCCGGCTTCGCGCGGGATGGCGTGGAGATCGGCTACCGCGCCGCTATGCCGGAGGTGCACGTCAAGCTGCACGTGTCGCCCGGCGTGGACACGGAACCCCTGCTGGACGAGGCCCGCGCGCGGCTCGGCGACGTGGTCTTCGGCGTCGACACCGGAGACCTCGCCTCCGTCTGCCACCACCACCTCCAACGCCGTGGCGAGACGGTCGCCGTGGCGGAGAGCTGCACGGGCGGGCGCCTGGGTGCCATGCTGACGGCGATGCCGGGCGCGTCGCGGACCTTCGTGGGAGGTGCGCTCGTCTACGCGAACCGCGAGAAAATCCGCCAATGCGGGGTCCCCTCCGCGTTGCTGGACGTCCATGGCGCCGTGAGCGAACCGGTGGCGCGCGCGCTCGCCGAGGGCATGCGTGCGGCCTGCGAGACGACGTGGGGCCTCTCCGTCACGGGGATCGCCGGGCCGGACGGCGGTACGCCCGAGAAACCGGTCGGGACGGTGTGGGTCGCGTGCGCCGGTCCGAACGGTACGACCACCCGTCTGGTTCGCGCTCCGTACGACCGTGAGCGCGTCATGGCCTTCGCGGCGGGAAACGCCTTGGACCTGCTGCGGCGCGCCACCGTGGGCTGAACATCTTTTTCGTGTGCGGACAATTATTGGCCCGTCCCGGGTTGCACCCGTACAGACGCGTGCTACATCATGGGTGTCGAAACAAGCCAACCCCAACGTCCCAAGGAGTTCACGATGCCCATCGACCCCGATCGCGCCAAGGCCCTCGAAGCTGCCGTCGCCTCCATCGAGCGCCAGTACGGCAAGGGCTCCATCATGCGCATGGGTGCGCAGGAGCACGTCCAGATCAGCACCATCTCGACCGGCAGCCTCGGGCTGGACCTCGCCCTCGGCGTCCATGGCGTGCCGCGCGGCCGGGTCATCGAGATCTACGGGCCGGAATCGAGCGGCAAGACCACCATGACGCTGCACCTCATCGCGGAGGCCCAGCGCAAGGGCGGCGTATGCGCGTTCATCGACGCGGAGCACGCGCTCGACGTGAACTACGCCCGTGCCCTCGGCGTGCGGGTCGACGAACTGCTGATCTCCCAGCCTGACACCGGCGAGCAGGCGCTCGAGATCGCCGACACGCTGGTCCGCTCCGGGGCGGTGGACGTCGTCATCGTCGACTCGGTGGCCGCGCTGGTGCCGAAGGCCGAGCTCGAGGGCGACATGGGCGACCTGCAGCCGGGTGCACAGGCCCGCCTCATGAGCCAGGCGCTCCGCAAGCTCACCGCCAGCATCCACAAGTCCAACTGCTGCATGGTGTTCATCAACCAGGTGCGCATGAAGATCGGCGTGATGTTCGGCTCCCCCGAGACCACCTCGGGCGGAAACGCACTGAAGTTCTACGCCTCCGTGCGTCTCGACATCCGCCGTGTCGGCTCCATCAAGGTCGGCGAGGAGACGGTGGGCAACCGCACCCGCGTCAAGGTGGTGAAGAACAAGCTCGCGCCCCCGTTCCGCCAGGTCGAGTTCGACATCATCTACGGAAAGGGGGTGAACCTCGAGGGAGAGCTCATCGACATCGGCGTGGATCTGGGCATGGTCCGCAAGTCCGGCTCGTGGTTCGCCTACGGCGAGGAGCGTATCGGACAGGGACGGGAGAAGGCGATCCAGTACCTCGCGGAGCACCCGGAGATGAAGGAGCGTCTTCGCAACGAGATCCTGGCGCGCGGAGAGACCGCGGTGGCCGCCGTCGCGACCAACGCAGCCGCGGAGGCCTGACCCACCGGTGCTTCCGGCCGCCACCGCCGAGCACGTCTTCCGGCATCTCCGCGCAGGCGGAGATGCCGCGTGGTTCGATGTGGGGCGCACTTCCGTGCTGATGGCGCTGCGAGATGGCGAGCCGTACACCCTGGAGGAGGGTCCATCGCGCTGGAGGGAGCGCGCCCGTCTTCCATCGGCACAGCCGACGGCCGGGGCGCACGTCGGAGCGGCGGAGCCTGCCGCCTATCTCGGTGGCGTGGCCGGCTGGTGCGGGTACGAAGCCGGTGGCTGGTTCGTTCGGACGCCACCGCCGCGCGGACCGCGCGCACTGCCGGATGCATGGTTCGGCACGGTGGAGGCCGTCGCCACGTGGGACGGCCTCCGATGGCGCGTCGCGCACAGCGACGTTGGCGCGGCGCGTGTCTCTGGACTGCTCGCGTCGGCTGGACGCACCGGCCACCAGCCTGCGTCGGCCGACGCATTCCCGGCGGTTTCGCCGCGGCCGGCCGACCCTCCCGATGCCGGCACCCGGCACGAGGCGGCCCGGGGAACCTACGAGGCCGGGGTGCGTGCGATCCGGGCACACCTGGTCGCGGGAGACTGCTACCAGGTGAACCTCGCGCGGGAGGTCATCCGCGATCACGTCGCCGACCCGCTCGATGCCTGGCTGCGCCTGCGCACGCGCAACCCGTCGCGACGGGGTGGCGTGGTCCACACGCGTCACGGCACGCTGGTCAGCAACTCCCCGGAGCTGTTGCTCGCCACGCGTGGTGACCGCGCGCTTTCGGTGCCCATCAAGGGTACCGCGCGGGCATCGGATGGCGAGGGCGCCGCGCGCGCACTGCTGCGCAGTCCGAAGGAGCGGGCGGAGCTTCGGATGATCGTCGATCTCGTGCGCGCGGACATGGGCAGGTTCGCACGCACCGGCTCCATCCGCGCCGGCCGTCGTCGCGTCGGGCGCATCGGCCACGTGTGGCACGCCATGCAGCGCGTTCAATGCACGCTGGCCCCCGGCACCGACGCAGTGGATGCGTTCGAGGCCCTGTACCCGGCGGGGAGCGTGACGGGCGCGCCCCGCATGCGCGCGATGGAGGTGATCCACGCGCTGGAGCCCGGCCCGCGCGGTGCCTACTGCGGCTCCATCGGCGGGTTCTTCCCCGGCGGAGCGTGGTGGAACGTCGCCATCCGCACGCTGACCTACACCGCTGACGGGCGCACACCCGACTGGCGGGTATCCGCGCACGTCGGCGCGGGCATCGTGATCGGAAGCGACCCGGCGCGGGAGTTCGACGAGACGACCCTCAAGGCCGAGCGGCTCCTCGGAGCGCTGTCGTGATGGACCACGTGCGTGGCCTCTACGGCATGACGGAGCCGCGCCTCGGGGATCCCGCCGAGCAGGCGCGCATGCTGCTCGAGGAGGGCGTCCGCACCCTCCAGCTCCGCTGCAAGGGATGGTCGACGGAGGCGCGCGTCGCGCTGGCCCTACGGGTCGCCGAGGACGCGGACGTCCTGGGACGCACCCTCGAGGTGCTCCTCGTGCTCAACGACGATGTCGATGCCACGACCTTGCTGCGCCGAGCCAAGCCACACGTGCGCTGGGCGGTGCACCTCGGCCAGGGCGACGGCCCGGACCCCGAACTCCCCTTCGGACGGTCCACCCACACCATGGCGCACATCGCAGCCGCCGGGCCCGCGCTCTACCTCGGCTTCGGCCCGGTCTTCGGCACGCAGAGCAAGGACACCCCGTACGAGGCGCGCGGAACCGACCTGCTGCGCGAAGCCGCCGCGCGTGCACCCGTGCCCGTCGTGGGCATCGGCGGCATTGGTCCCGGCAACGTGGACGCCGTGCGGGAGTCGGGCGCCGCGGCGTGGGCGGTCATCGCCGGCGTATGGATGGCGCGCGACCCGCGCGCAGCCATTCGCGCCCTGCGTTGACGCGTCGGGGGCAGCCGCCCCGTCAGCGCGGAGGGTCGCAGCGCGCGGACCACCCGGGCTCCACCACCAGCGCCTCGCAGTCCCCTTCGACCCGGGCGACGTCAGCCGGGACCAACAGCAACGCGTCGCAGCGACTCATGGACTGCAGGCTCGCGCTGCCCTGCGTGGCCGCGACATGGGCGCGCGGAACTCCGTCCTCGTGGGGAGCCAGCGTGACCCGGAGCCACTCCGGCCGACCCACCGCCCGGTCCCACGGCGCCGTCATCCGGACACGCAGGCGTGGCAGGTCCGGGCGCAGGTCACCGAGCATGCGACGCAGCACGGGGCGCGCGAATACGAGGAAGTTGACCATGCACGACACCGGATTGCCCGGCAGCCCGAACACGGGCACCTCCCCCGCGAGGCCGTACGCGAGCGGCTTGCCCGGCTTCATGTCCACGCGCCAGAACTGGAGCGCGATGCCGGCGGCGTGGAACGCATCGCGCACGTGGTCGTGGTCCCCCACGCTCACGCCGCCCGTGGTCAGCACCAGGTCGTGGGTGCAGGCCTCCTCGAGCGCCGCCCGCACCGCCACCGGATCATCCCGGACGATGCCGAGATCGCAGGGCACCCCCCCGCCGCGCCGGACCCATGCTGCGAGCAAGGCGTTGTTCGCGCTGGGAATCTGGGCCGGTCCCAGCCTTGCGCCCGGGGCGACCACCTCGTCGCCGGTGGACAGAATCGCCACGCGCGGGCGACGTGCGACTCGGACCGTCGGGATGCCGAGCCCCGCGAGGAGCCCGATCGCGCCGGGACCAAGGACCGTGCCGGCCTCGAGCACCCGTGCCCCCTGCGACACATCCGATCCGGCGGCGCGGACATGCTGACCGACGCCCCGGACACCGGGAACCTCCACGAGGTCGCCGTCGACCGAGACGTCTTCGATCTTCACCACGGTGTCCGCCCCGGGAGGAAGCATCGCACCCGTCATGATGCGTGCCGCCTCCCCACCCCCCAAGGCCCGGCTGGGCGCACGTCCCGCGGCGATGTCATCCACGACCCGCAAGGTCCCCGGGGCGTCCTCGGCGTGCAGGGCGAAGCCGTCCATGGCGCTCGCAGGCCACGGAGGGAGCGCGATCGGCGCGATGACGTCGGCCGCGAGCACGCGATCGAGCGCATCCTCCAGGACCACCGTCTCGGAGGGCATCCGCACGTAGCGGGCGCAGGTCCGCGCCCGCGCTTCGTCGATGGTGATCACGCCGTCAATCCTTGATGCGCAGCTTCTGGCCGACGTAGATGGTGGACCCCCGCAGCCCGTTCCACGCCTTCAGCTCTGCGATGGTGCAGTCGTACCGCTCCGCGATGCTGCCGAGCGTGTCACCCCGACGGACCTGTACGACCACGGTGCGCGTGCGTGCGCCGGACTTGCCCTTGGCGCGGGCCGGATCCGCCTGGACCGACGCACGCTCCCTGGTCTCCGGGGCCCGCACCACGAGGCGCTGCCCCACCTTGACGACCGTCCCCTTCATGCCGTTCCACGACTGGACCTGCGCCACGGTGACACCGTTGCGGGCCGCGATCGCCCCGAGGGTGTCCCCGGACTTCACCACGTACGTCGTGCGCGCGGGGGCCTCGGCCGCGCCACGCGGCGACTCGTTGCCGGTGCCGGCGCGCGCGGCGGCCGACTCGGACGCGGCGGCGGGCGGCGGCGTGCTCGCCTCCGCGGGCCCGATGGTGCCCGACACGGGCACCACCAATTCGGTGCCCACCCGCAGCCGCCCACGCGTGGGCAACCGATTCACGCGCGCCAGCTCCTCGACGGGCACGCCATGCGCACGGGCAATGCCCGCGAGGCTCTGTCCCCGACGCACCACGTGCCGTTGCAGACGCGTGATCCGCTCCTCCTCCGGCACCGCGGCGAGGGCCGCCTCGAAGGTGGCGGACGTTCCACGCGGAATGCGCACGCGCTGGGTCGCGGGGTCGGGGGGCAAGGCCAAGCGTCGCAACGCGGGATTGTAGTCCAGGAACGCCTCGGTGCTCAGGCCCGCACACCGCGCGAGCACCGCCACGTTCGAGGACGCCGGGACCGACACGGAATCGTGCGTGAACTCGGGCTGGTACGTCAGCCCGACGAACCCGTAGCGCTCGGGATGCTTGCCGATGATGGCCGCCGCGATGAGCTTGGGGACGTAGTTGTCGGTCTCCGGGTGCAGCCAGCGCCCCCGCGCGATCGCCCAGAAATCCGTCGTGCCCGCAAGGCGCGACGCCTTCATCACGCGGCCCTGTCCGCCGTTGTAGCTCGCCCAGGACAGCCACCAGTCCCCGGAGAACATGCGGTTCAAGTCGCCGAGGTAGCGGAGTGCCGCCTTCGTGGCCAGCTCGGGGTCGCGTCGCTCATCGACCCACCAATCGATGCGCAGCCCGTAGTCGCGGCCCGTGTACGTCATGAACTGCCACAGGCCGGCCGCCGACGCGAAGCTCGTCGCACCGACGTTGAAGCCGCTCTCGATCATCGACAGGTAGACGAGGTCCCGAGGAAGCCCGCGCGCGGCCAGCTCCCGGTGCATCATGGGCATCCATCGGGTGGAGCGCTCAAGATACCGATGGTAGTACTTCCGCCCGTTGCCGAGGAAGTACCGCATCCACCCGACGACCTCGTCGTTCACCACGACCGGGATGTCGAACTCGCGGGGGTCGACGCGCTCGAGGTGCAACGGATCGCCATCCGTCGCAGCCACGGGGTCGAGATAGTAGTCCACGGGCGGCAACGCCCCCACCAACCCGCTGCGGGAGAGCTCGGCGAGCCGCTCTGCGGCAAGCTCCTGCGTCGCGGCGAGGGTGGCTGCGGTGGGGGGCGCGCTCTCGGCTCCCTCGATGTAGCTCCAGATGGACGGTTCCGGCTCCCCCTGCGCGGGCGCCTCCGTTTCCTGGCCGGTGGGCTCCGCGGCCCGTGCGACCGACGCGGGGCCCGACAGGCACAGCGCGGCCCCGAACAGCATCCGCAGGGTCGGCAAGGACAAAGGCACGCCGCAGGATAACCCCCCGACCGCATGTCCTCCATCCTGCTGGTCTCGGGCGATGACGCGCTCCGGGACGCCGTCCGGGACACCTGTGCCCGCGAGGGCGTCCCCCTGCGCGTCGCCCTCGACATGCACGGCGCCTTCGTCTCCCTCACCAGTGCCACGGTACGCGTCGCGCTCGTGGACGCGCGCACGACGGGCATCGATCCCACGCTGCTGGCGCGGGTTGCCTCGTGCCTCTCGCACCGCCCCGCCGTGCGGGTCGTTGCCGGGGACGCGCCGGGCCTTCCGCGCCTCGCCGACACCGGACGCGCGCTCGGGCGGCTCGCGCGCTCCATGCGCGCCCCGGTTCAGGATCCGCTGCAGGTCCGGGCCCTCCGCTGGGCCGGCCTCGGGCCCGCCCCCATGGCCACGTTGGCGCGGGCGGCCGGACAGGGCCTTCCGGTGCTCGTGCACGGGGAGCGCGGCACGGGCAAGGCGCGCGTCGCGCGCACCCTGCTCGGCATGGAGCACGCGGAGGTCGGCGAGGTCGCGCCGGAAGCCCGATGGGAACCTGGCCCGGCACCGGGAGCAGTGTACTTCCCGGCAGCGCACCGACAGGACCCCGCGCGCATCCGGGCCGCGCTCGCGCAGGGCTGGCGCGTGGCCGCCGGTTCACGCGACGAGGATCCCCTCCCCGGCGTGCACTTCACCCGCCTGCACCTGCCGCCCCTGCGGGAACGCCCCGATGACCTGCGTCAACTCGCCCAGCTCTACCTCGACCACCACGGCGTGCGGCTGGGCGTCGGCCGACGCCGCCTCGACCGGGGCGCGTGGGCGCTCCTGCACGCGCACCGCTGGCCCGCCAACGCCCGAGAACTGGAGGCCTTCGTCGTCGACCTGCTCGTCGCTGCACCCGGTCCCGTGGTGCGCGGCGCGACGATGCCGGCGGAGCTGCGGGCGCGGCTGCTGCCCCGACCCGGGGACGACGGGGAGCTCGAGAGCTTCGAGCTCGCCGCGCGCGCCCGGCTCGCGCCGGTGGTGGCGCTGTGGGAGCCCGTCGGGGAGCGGACGCTGCACGCACACGTCATCGATGCCACCGAGCGGGCCCTGCTGCCGCTCGTCCTTGCCCGGACCGAGGGCAACCGCAAGCGCGCGGCCGCGATGCTCGGGCTGGCGAGGAACACCCTGCAGGCCCGAATCACGCGCCTGGGCCTCGATTCCGGCGGTCAGGACGACGGAGCGTGAGCTACGCCCGGGGGCGCGTTGAGGTTGACGATCGCGCCCACGTCGAGCCATCGGCAGCAGGCGTCGGCCAGCGCACGCATCGGTGTGCCCGCGTGTGCCCCGCGCAGCAACCATGCCTCGGATCCCGCCGGCCACCACCCCACCAGCGGACACGCCGTGGCCACGGCGCGCGCTGCACGCAGCACGCGCACCGTGTCGACCGTCAGGCCCGGGACGTCGCACGGCGCGACGAAGACAGCCTCGCCGCCGGCCCGGGCGAGCGCGGCGGCGAGGCCCCACGCCGGGTGTCGCGGGCCGTCCGCCTCGATCCACGTCTCGACCCCGAGCTCCGGCCGCTCGTGACGCGCCACGACCACCGGCCGCAGCCCCGCATCGCGGAGCACGTCCGCCACGCGGCGCGCCATCGGGACGCCGTCGGTCCGCGCGAGGGCCTTGTCGCTGCCGAAGCGGCGGGCGGCTCCCCCTGCGAGGACGACGCCGATCACGGAGCTTCCGACGGAAGGCGCACGGTGAAGCACGCGCCGTGACCGACCACGCTGGACGCCGTGAGGGTGCCCCCGTGCGCCTCGACGATGCGACGGCTGACGGCGAGGCCGAGTCCGGTTCCATCGGGACGGGACGTCCAGAACGGGGTGAAGATCGCCTCCAGTTCGTCGGCCGCGATGCCGTCGCCGGTGTCCATGACCGAGAGGGTCACGGAGTCGTTGCCACGGATCGCCGCGATCGTGACGCTTCCGCCCCGGGAGGTCGCGCGCACCGCGTTCTGCACCAGGTTCAGCACCACCTGCACCAGCCGGTCCGCGTCCCCGAGCAGGCCGTCGGACACGCCCTCGGGCACCGCCACCACGACCTCCACGCCGGGCGGAAGCCCCGCGGCCTCGACGACCTGCACCACCCGGCGCACGAGACGCGCCATGTCGACCGGCGCGCGCGCTGGCGGCGAGGGTCGCGCGTACTCCAGGAACCGGCCGACCACGGCGTCGAGGCGATCGACCTCCTCGATGATCACCCCCACCATGTCCGCATCCGCGCCCGAGCGCCCGCCCTGGAGGTACTGCGCGGCGCCCTTGATGCCCGCCAGCGGGTTCCGGATCTCGTGCGCGAGCCCGGCGGCCATGGTTCCCAGCGCGGCGAGATCGAAGTCCTGAGGTGCCTCCCGGACCGCGCCCGGGGCGGAGGGGGCCTCCCTCTCGCGACCGTCGCCGCGCAGCGGCGGGTGCGCGCGGCCGCGCGACCACCATCCGACTCCGAAGCCGGCCGCACCGGCGAACAGCAGCAGCAAGGCACCCACGCCGCCTCTCTACGCCGGACGGGCGCAGGCCGCACGGCGCGTTAGGGCGCGGCGCATGACCGGCTTCTACGAACTCCTCCAGGTTCCATCCAACGCTGCCCCCGAGGCGCTGCGCGCGGCCTACCAGGAGCAGGTGGCCCAGGTGGTGCGTCGTCTCCGCGCGGCCGAGTCGCGGCAGCAGGACTCCGCGCCCATCGAAGCGCGGCGTGCGGCACTCGCCGAGGCCTGGAGCGTCCTCTCGGACCCCGCGCGCCGTCGCCGCTACGACCGGTATCGCGAGCTGACCCGGTCCGGTCTTCCGACCACGCTGGACGACCTCTGGGCGCAGGCCGGCTCGGCGATGGTGGATCCGGCCGCGGCTGCCGCGGTGGACGTGCTCACGGCACTGACCGATCTGCGGGTCGGCACGCGACCGGCGCCGGAGGTGCCCGCGGCATCGGCCGGCACCGCGCCGCCCTCCGCCGTCACGGCGCCCGAGCCGCCGGCCGCGGCACCGGTCGACCCGCCCGACGCCACCACCGAGGTCTCTCCCATTCCCCGGTCCCGGCCCACCCTCCGGACCATCCAGGACGAGCAGCGCCGCGCGGTGGAGTCGACCCACGAGGATCCCGCGACCGACGTGGCACCGGTGCCGGCCGCCAGCAGCGCGGCCCCACGTCCGAAGCCGCTGACGGCCACGCAGGGCGGAACGGCCCCCGCGGGTCCGCTCGTGATCTCCCGCAACGCGTCCCCGGAGGAGCTCGCCCGGATGCTGGATCGCTACGGGCCCACGGGCGCCTTCCTCGCGGCGGTCCGTGAGCTTCGGCGGGTTCCGGTCGACCAGCTCTCCGAGTCCACGCGCATCTCCCAGCGCTACATCGAGGCGATCGAGCGCGATGCCTACGCGGAGCTCCCGGGCGCCGTCTTCGTGCGCGGCTACGTGCGCATGCTGGTGCAGTCCCTGGAGGCGATCCCGCGTGCCCAGGATGCCGCCGAGTACGTCGACGGGTTCATGGCGCGCTTCCATCGCGCGCGCGGCTGATCCCATGCCGCGCACGCTGGCGTGGGAGGCGCCGCCCGGCGCGCCGAGGCTCGATCGCGCGCTCGCGGACGCGTTCCCCGAGCTGAGCCGGGCCCGTCTGCAGGCGCTGATCGCGGAGGGTCACGTGCAGGTCGACGGTGTGCGCGCGAAGGCCTCCGTGCGACCTCCGAACGGGGCGCGCGTGACCGTGCACGTCCCGGACGACGTGGTGGTCGACACGCTTCCGGAGGACATCCCGCTCGCGATGCTTCATGAGGACGAGCATCTCCTCGTGCTCGTCAAGCCCGCGGGCATGGTCGTGCACCCGGCGGCGGGACACGCCACGGGCACGCTCGTGAACGCGCTGCTCGGGCGCTACGGCCGGCTGTCGTCCATCGGCGGGACCACCCGCCCCGGCATCGTCCACCGCCTCGACGGCGGCACGAGCGGCGTGATGGTCGTGGCGCGCAACGACGTGGCGCACCGTGCGCTCTCCACGATGTTCGCCGCGCACGATCTGGACCGCCGGTACCTCGCCATCGTGCACCGCGTGCCGATCCATGACAACGGCGTGTTCGAGAGCCTGCTCGGACGCGACCCGCAGAACCGCCTCAAGGTCGCCTCCGTGAAGGTCCAGGCGGCGCCCATCTCCGACGAGCCTCCCCGGCCGATCCGCATCGGGGAGGAGGAGGACGAGGACGAGGAACTCGTCGCCGACCCGACGCCGTCGCGGCGCGGCCGTTTCGCGCGCACGCGCTGGCGCACCGTGGCGCGCGGCGACCGCGTGGCGCTGGTCGAAGCGAAGCTCGACACCGGCCGAACCCACCAGGTGCGCGTGCACCTCTCCGAGGCAGGCCACCCGCTGCTCGGCGACCCGCTGTACGGCCGCCGCGACTGCGTGGCGCCCGCCGCGCTGCGCGCACGCGTCGAGGCGCTGGAGGGCCGGCCGATGCTGCACGCCTGGCACCTCGGCTTCCGCCATCCGCTCACGGGGGAGGCCCTGGCGTTCACGACCCCGCCGCCCGAGGACTTCACGGCCATGGCCGACGCCGCGAGCCTGCCGCTTCCCTCCGCCGTTCGCGCCTGGGCCTAGCGACCACGCGACCGCCCGGGGGCGTTGCGGGGGGCGGGCTGAGCCCCCCGCCCCAGGATCCCCGGAAACTCAGCCGCCGAGCAGCCCCTGCACGGCCGCGAGCATCGCCGGAACGCCGTCCGGCTCCTTGCCGCCCGCCTGCGCCAGGTCCGGGCGACCGCCGCCCTTGCCGCCGACCATGCCGGCCAGCTGCCCGACCAGGTTGCCGGCGTGGACGCGGCTGCCGGCCAGGTCCTTGCTGACCGCCACGAGCAGCCGCACGTCCGCCGGATCGCGCGCCGCCAGCACCACGACGCAGCTGCCGAGCTGATCCCGCAGCCGATCGGCCTCCTCGCGCAGCGCCTTCGCGTCGGCCTGGATCTCCGCCGCCAGCACCTTCATGCCGCCGACCTCGACCGCGCGCGCGGCGAGATCGCCCGCCGCGGCACGCGCCGCCTCGCGACGCACGGCGTCCAGCTCCTTCTGGAGGCGCCCGCGCTCGTCGAGCAGCCGCCGGACGCCGTCCACCAGCTTGTCCGGGGAGGTCTTCAGCTCCGCCGCCGCCGCGCGCGTGGCGTCCTGCAGCTCCCGCAGCCACGCGTGGGCACCCACGCCCGTCTGCGCCTCGATGCGCCGGACGCCCGCCGCGATGCCCGCCTCGCTCGTCACCTTGAACAGGCCGATGTCGCCGGAGCGGCGCGCGTGCGTCCCGCCGCACAGCTCCTTGCTGAACCGGTCGACGGACACGACGCGCACGCGATCGGCGTACTTCTCGCCGAAGAGCGCGGTGGCGCCGTCACGACGGGCGTCCTCGAGGTCCTGCTCCGCCGTGTCGACGGCGTGGTTGGCGAGGATCTCGCCGTTGACCATCTCCTCGATGGCGCGCAGCTCCTCGGCCGTCACGGGCTTGTGGTGGCTGAAGTCGAACCGCAGGCGGTCGGGGCCGACGAGCGAGCCCTTCTGCGCGACGTGGTCGCCGAGCACGCCCTTGAGCGCGGCGTGCAGCAGGTGGGTCGCGGTGTGGTTGCGACGGGTGCGCGCCCGGCGTGCGCCGTCGACCGCGAGCGTCACGGCCGCGTCCTGGCGGAGCGTCCCGCGGCGCACCACGACGTGATGCACCCACAGGTCGCCGGCCGGCTTGGTGGTGTCGACCACCTCGGCCTCTCCGCCCTCCCACAGGATGCGGCCGGTGTCGCCGACCTGCCCGCCGCTCTCGGCGTAGAACGGCGTCTCGTCGACGACGATCGCGCCCTCGGCGCCTTCGGGGAGCGCGGTGACGACGGCGCCCTCCGACACGAGCGCCACGACCGCGCCCGTCCCCTGCTCCGCCGTGTAGCCGACGAAACGCGTGCGGTGCGCCGCGGCGAGGGTGTGCCACGCCGCGTCGATGGCGGCCTCGCCGGAACCCTTCCACGCGGCGCGGCCCTTGGCGCGCTGCTCCTCGCGCAGGCGCTCGAACCCGACGGTGTCCACGGTGCGGCCGCGCTCGGCAGCGATGAGCTGCGTCAGGTCCACCGGAAACCCGAAGGTGTCGGACAGCACGAACGCCGTCTCGCCCGGGATCTCGGCGGCGTGCTCCGCGAAGGCGCGCTCCAGCAGCGCCATGCCGCGGTCCAGCGTGGCGGCGAAGCGCTCCTCCTCCGTGCGCACGACGTCCTGGATGAAGTGCGCGCGCTCGCGCAGCTCCGGGTAGGCCTCGCCGAACTGCTCGATCACGGTGCCGACCGTCTCCACCATGAACGGCAGCTTGAGACCGAGCTTCACACCGTAGCGGATGCCGCGGCGAAGGATGCGACGCAGCACGTAGCCGCGCTCCTCGTTGCTCGGCATCACGCCGTCCGCGACGAGGAACGCCGCCGCGCGGCTGTGGTCCGCGATGACGCGCAACGCGGTGTCCGACTCGCCACCCGCGCCGTAGCGGACCCCCGCGAGCGACGCCGCCTTGGCGAGGATCGGCGTGAACAGGTCCGTGTCGTAGTTGGAGTAGACGCCCTGCACGACCGCGGAGACGCGCTCGAGACCTGCGCCCGTATCGATGGACGGGCGCGGCAGCGGCGTCATCGTGCCGTCCGCCGCGCGGTCGTACTGCATGAACACGAGGTTCCAGATCTCGACGTAGCGCGGATCGCCGTAGGCCGGCCCGCGGGTGTCCGAGGAGACGCCGGGACCGTGGTCGTAGTGGATCTCGGTGCACGGGCCGCACGGGCCGGTGTCGCCCATCGACCAGAAATTGTCGGCCTCTCCGAGCTTCTGGATGCGCTCGGCCGGCACGCCGACCTTGTCGCGCCAGATGGCGAGGGCCTCGTCGTCCTTCTCGTAGACCGTGACCCACAGGCGCGCCGGATCGATCTTCATCACCCCGGTGAGGAACTCCCAGGCGAAGGCGATCGCCTCCTCCTTGAAGTAGTCCCCGAAGCTGAAGTTCCCGAGCATCTCGAAGAAGGTGTGGTGCCGCGGCGTGACGCCGACGTTCTCCAGATCGTTGTGCTTGCCGCTCACGCGCAGGCACTTCTGCACCGTCGTCGCGCGGGAGTACGGGCGCTGCTCCTTGCCGGTGAACACGTCCTTGAACTGCACCATGCCGGCGTTCGTGAAGAACAGCGTCGGGTCGTTCTGCGGAACCAGGCCGGAGCTGCGGACCACGGCGTGCCCGCGGTCACGGAAGTAGGACAGGAACGCGGCGCGGACGTCGGCGGACTTCATGGGGACACCTCGGGCCCGACGCCGTTATCGCCGGCGGACGGCCCGGACAAGCGCCCGGGCGCGGCGGGAGGGCGCATGTTAGGGCGCCGGCTCTGCAAAGGAGCATCCCGTGAACATCAAGGACATGAAGGTTCTCGTCACCGGCGGCGCGAGCGGCATGGGCCGCTGTTTCGTCCTCTCGCTCGCCCGCGACGGCGCGTCCGTGGCGTTCTGCGACCTGAACGCGGACGCCGTGGCGGCCGTGGAGGCCGAGGCCGCGGGCCTCCCCGGCACGGTCAAGGGCTTCGTCGCGAACGTGGCCGTCGAGGACGACATGGTCGCGCTGATCCCGAAGGCCGCCGAGGCGCTCGGGGGCCTCAACGGCATCGTGAACAACGCCGGCATCATCCAGGACGGCCTGCTCGTGAAGGTCGACAAGGCGACCGGCGAGGTCGTGAAGTTCCCGCTCGCCAAGTGGCAGCGGGTGCTCGACGTGAACCTCACCGGCGTGTTCCTCGGCACGCGCGAGTTCGCGGCGCACTGCATCCGCACGAAGACCAGCCCCGCGGTGGTCGTGAGCATCAGCTCCATCAGCCGTCACGGCAACCAGGGCCAGGGCAACTACTCGGCCGCCAAGGCCGCCATCGTGGCCGACACGAAGCTCTGGAGCCAGGAGCTCGCGCGCTACGGCATCCGCACCGGCGCCGTGGCGCCCGGCTTCACGATGACGCCGATCCTCGAGGGCATGCCGCCCGAGGCGCTCGAGAAGGTCTCCGCACCGGTCCCGCTCAAGCGCATCGGCCAGCCCGAGGAGATGTACCTGGCTGTGAAGTTCATCTTCGAGAACGACTACTTCACCGGCCGCTGCATCGACGTGGACGGCGGCCTCATCCTCTGATCCCTGGGGCGGGGGGCTCTGCCCGCCCCCCGCAACGCCCCCGGGCCTCCGCGGGGAAGGCGCCTCAGGAGTCGCAGCTGCCCGGGACGCTGCCGCAGTGGCCGCACGTCTCGCGCTCCCGGGACGCAGCACCCGGCACCGCACGTCCCACGTAGGGCGCCGTCAGCTGGCGGGTGAGCGCCTGGGGCGCCGCGCAGAACCCGAACTCGTTCGGCGCGTCATCGCAGGTGCGGAGGACCCGCTCGCCGCGCACCAGCACGTCGGCGGAGCGGCCGCAGGCGCAGCGGTAGGTGTGGATGGGCATGGTCAGTCCTCCGGAACCCGTGCGGGCGGGCGGGGCATGCGCGCGCCCAGCGCGGCATAGGCCTCGCCGCCGAGGCGCGCAAGGGGCACGAGGGAGTCGGTGCGCACGCGCACCCCGTCCCACAACGCGTCGTCGAGGTGCACGCAGAGGATCTCGACCACGAAAAGATCGACCTGCCCGAGGTCGAGGTGCGCGTGGACGCGCCCCTCCATGGCCACGCGCGCCCCGGCCGGACGGGGCACCGGCACGCACGCGCCCGGCACCCGCCCGATGCCGACGGCGTCGAACTCGCTGCCGGTCCAAGGTGCGCTCGTGGCGTGCATGCGCTCGAGGTCGGCCACCTCGGGCACCGCGATCGTGCACGGCGCGCCATGCCCGCCGTGCGCCAGCAGGTTGCGCGCCGTGTCCTTGCGCGCGCCATGCCGATCCCGCGCGACCGAGAACGCCACCAGCATCGGCGTCGTCGCGACCCCCATGAAGTAGGAGAAGGGCGCGAGGTTGTCCACGCCCGCCTCCGACACCGTCGCGACCCACGCGATCGGCCGCGGGACCAGCACGCTCGTCAGCAGGCGGTACGCGTCAAGCGGCGGGAGCGTGGCGGGGTCCAGTCGCACGCGATCCATTATGCTGCCCCGCACGATGCGTCCCCCTTTGCTGCTGCTCGCGATCCTCGCCGCGTGCGCTCCCGACCCGCGCGCGGCCCCGGAAGGAAGCCGCTCCGCCGACCTCGCGCTCCGTGCCGAGGAGGTCGCCCGGAAAGCGGATGCGCTCGCCACGCGGGCGCGCGCGCTCGAGGGCATGTACGATTCGCTCCGGGCCGCCCCGGACGCCGCGCGGCCCGCACTCCGCGCGCAGATCCGGGACGTGGCCGACGCGCTCCAGGCCGAGTCGCGGGCCATTCGCGACGAGGTCGTACGCATCGAGGCCGGCGCGCGCGTGTACGACATTCCCTAGAGGACCTTCGTGACGCTGCCGCTCCTCCTCGTGACCCTCGCGCGGGCCGCCGACCGCTGCGCGGCCTGGGACGCACCCGCCGAGACCGCGTTGCGGCTCCGGGACGTCGAAGAGACGAGCGGCATCGCGCTCGGGCGCGGCGCGCGGACGCTCTACGCGCTGGAGGACTCGGGGCACGAAGCGGTGCTGCAGGTGATCGACCTCGGCAGCGGCAACCGGGGCACGCAGCGCGTCCGAGGCGCGACGAACACGGACTGGGAAGACCTCGCCGCCGGCCCCTGCCCGCCCGAGGTGGACGCCGGACGATGCCTCTGGATCGCGGACACCGGCGACAACGATGGACGTCGCGAGGCCGTGACGCTTTGGGCCGTGGCCGAGACGACCGACGCCACGGTCGACGCGGCGGCCTGCCCGCGCACCTTCCCCGAGGACGACGCCCGCGACGTCGAGGCACTCCTCGTCGCGCCGGACGGCACCCTCCGCCTCGTCTCGAAGGAGAACGACGGCCAGGCGCACGTCTACGCCACCGACGCGCGCTGCGACGGCAGCACGATGGAGCTCTTCGAGGAGGC
Source organism: Pseudomonadota bacterium (assembly GCA_039800105.1). Lineage (GTDB taxonomy): Bacteria > Myxococcota_A > UBA796 > UBA796 > SXON01 > CAMAXZ01. Next base: position 18,684 of record JBDLRI010000139.1, on the reverse strand, counting down.
GACGATCGAGGTGCCCGGGCCCGTCACCGGTGGCGCGGTCGACGCGAGCGGCACCGTGTTCGCGCTTCGCACGGCCACGCACGCCCTCCTCTGGTACGGCTGCACCCCGGACTGGACGCACGCCCCGGTCCGCGTCGGGCTCGGGGAGGAGGACCAGGGCGAGGCCATCGCCTTCGATGACGATGGCAGCCTGTGGACGGCCTCGGAGGGCGGGTCGCTCCGGCCATGGCGGTCCGCCTGCGCGCGGCTCGAGCCGACGGAACCGTGCCCGGACGCTGCGGCGGCGTGCGGGTGCGACGCGTCCGTCGGACCGTACGGTGCCGCTCCGGGGCTGCTCCTCGCGCTCGCGCTGCGGGTCATGCGGCGCCGGGGTCGAGCCGGGTGATACGGGCGGACATGCGCCTCCACCCCCGCGTGCTGACCCTCGTCCTCGTCCTGGCATGCCCCGCGGCCTCGCCGGCACGCGCGGGGACGGTGTCGTACCCGTTGCGCTACGGCATGCCGTCGACCGTCTTCGGAAAGGCCTGCGTGGTCGCGGGCGAGACCGTCGAGCTCGACTGCGGATCGCTGCGGGCGACGAACACCTGCGCCGTGCGCCACCGCGTGACCCTGCAGGGGCCGTGCACCCTGCTCGCCTACGAGACCTACCCCGACGCCCCGACGCTCGATGGTGTGCCGATGGTGAAGGTGAACGACCACTGGTTCGCAGCGGGGGCGTCCCCTGCCCCGCACCGTGACGCACGCGGCTGGATCGACATCCCCGACGGCACCCACACGCTCGCGCGCGCGTGGACAGACCCGGGACGCCCCTACTACCCCGCTGCGGTCGGCGGCATCGAGCCGGACCGTGCCCGCCACCTCGTCCTCCACGCCGGCCGTCGCGGGCAGATCTGGCCCTTCGAGTTCGACGCGCCGCCCGCTGGGCGCCGCACGGACGACTACACGCTCGAGGTCATCCTGACCCCGCCGCGCCACATCCGCTGGCAGCCGCACGCGAAGCACTGGACCCGAGCGGGCGGTCGCTGGGTCGCGCGGATCCGGCCGGCTGCCGGCGACGAGACCAACGTCCTCCGCTTCCAGTTCTCCACCGCGGACTTCCCCGTCCACCACGGCGGGCCCATGGTGGGCGCCGGCGTCGCAGTGACGGAGGACGACGTGCGCGGCCTCGTGCGCATGGAGTACGAGTTCGGCCTCTGGGACTACGTGCTGCCCGGGGTGTCGCTGGACACCGGCCCCGCGTGGACCCTCACGCCGCGGGTCGAGGTGTCCACCATGACGCGCGACCACTCCCACGGGATGTACGACTTCTACCCGTACGACCCCGCCTGGTCCGTCGGCATCGGAATGCCGATGCTGCTCGACGGCAGCGGCCGGAGTGGCGTGCGTGCGCTCGTCGGGGTGGAATGGCTGGCACTCGGGCTGACCGCCGCCATGGACGTCCCCGTGGCGGACGGCGTGCCGGCCATGGTCAGCGTCACGGCGCGCCTCAGCCTGTAGCGGACGGTTCTGGCCCGACGAACCCGGGGTAGCCGTGCGCCCGGAACCAGCGCACCGTCTCCGCGATCGTCGTGTCGAGCGGCGTGACCGGCACGCCCAGCTCCACCTGCGCCCGGCGGCCCGAGCGGTAGCGCGGCTGCTGCATGGCGCGCAGGAGTGCCGCGTCCAGCCCGGCGAAGCGGTGCGCGTCCACCCGCTGGAGCAGCCGTCCGGCCCATCCTGCCGCGGCGATGACGGAGTCCGGCAGCGGTGCGATCGGCGGCCGCCGCCCGAGCGCCTCCGCGACGAGTCCCATGAATGCCGCGTAGCTCACGTTGTGGTTACCGAGCAGGTATCGTCGCCCGGGCCGGCCCTGCTCGAGCGCCGCGACGTGCCCGACGGCGCAGTCCCCCGCGTCGATGAAGCACTTGCCGCCGCGCGGATGGACGGGCACCCACCCCCGCGCCATCGTGCAGACGAGCTGCCCGCTCGTGGGCTTCACGTCCCACGGACCCAGCACGAAGTCCGGGTTGACGATGACGCCGCCGGCCTCCGCGACCAGGCGCTCCGCCTCGGCCTTCGTGTCGTGGTAGGCGCGCAGCGGACCCGTCCGACCATAGATCGCGTCGGCGTCCAGCGGGCTTTCCTCGTCGCCCGGGGCGTCCAGGGGCCCGAAGCCGACCGTGATGCTCGAGGAGCAAAGCAGGAACCGCGGCACGCCCGCACGATGCGCCGCGTCCAGCAGCGCGCGCGTCGCCGCGACGTGCAGCGCCCGCATCGTCGCCTCGCCGCCCGGGCTCGGGTCGAAGGTGCCCGCGAGGTGCATCACCCCGTCGCATCCCGCCATCGCGCCGGCGAGCGCGTCGACGTCCGACAGCGACACGCGCGCCAGGGCCACGGGGAGCCCCTCCACGCACACGTTGGGCGCGCGGATCACGCACCGCACCTCATGCCCGCGCGCAAGGAGCGCGCGCACCACGTTGGCACCCAAAAACCCCGTCGCGCCGGTGACGAGGACCCTCACGAGTCGTGCTCGTCGAGCCAGCGCAACACGTCGAGCGCACGCGTCTCCAGCATGGCCAGCACCGATGGGTTTCCCACGAACCAGTCCCGCGCCGACAGCGCGTCGCAGGCCTCGTCAGCGGCGGCCCGTACACCGGGATGGGTCGTCCACCAGCCCGAATCCCCGGCACCGAGCGCGTCGAGCACGGCACGCACGTCGCCCGACGCATCGTCCGCCCAGGCACGCAGCCGCGCGGACCCGGCACGACGCGCCCGGGTCGCCAACATGGCGAGCGGCCCGTGCGCCGGCCCCGCCCCGGCGGCGCCCACCCGCGCCACCCGTCCCACGAAGTGGACGCACCCGTCCGGGGCGCGCCCGGGTTCCCCGGCGCGGCCGCACCACGGACAGGTGCGCACGACGCGCTACTTCCCGCGGAACATCATCTCGCGGGCGATGATGAGGCGCTGGATCTGGCTCGTGCCCTCGTAGATCTGGAAGATCTTCGCGTCCCGCATGAGCTTCTCGACCGGGTACTCGTTCGAGTAGCCGTAGCCGCCGAAGATCTGCACCGCGTCGCTCACGACCTTCTGGCACATGTCGGCGCAGAACGCCTTCGCGACCGAGGACTCGCGCGTGTTGCGGATCCCCTGGTCCTTGCGCCACGCCGCGTTCCAGCACAGGAACCGCCCCGCGTCGATGCTCATCGCCATGTCGGCGAGCATGAACTGGACGGCCTGGTGCTGCGCGATGGGCACGCCCATCGTCTTGCGCTCCAGCGCGTAGTCCTGGGCGTGCTCCATCGCGGCGCGGGCGACGCCCACGGCCGCCGACGCGACGGCCGGGCGGGTGTAGTCGAAGGCCGCCATGGCGAGGTTCCACCCGTCGCCGACCTTGCCGACCACGTTCGCCTCGGGGACTTCCACGTTGTCGAAGGTCACCGCGCGCGTGTCCGAGGCGCGCTGCCCCATGTTCCATTCCTTCTTCCCGACGCTCACGCCCGGCCAGCCGCGCTCCACGATGAACCCGGTCATGCCGCCGCGCGCCTTCTTGTCGGGGTCCGTGAGCGCCACGACGAAGTACCAGTCGGCGACACCCGCGTTCGTGATCCACATCTTCGACCCGTTGAGGACGTAGGTGTCGCCCTTCTTCACGGCGGTCGTCTTCATCGCCTGGACGTCGCTGCCAGCACCCGGCTCGGTCACCGCGTAGGCGCACAGCCGCAGCTCCTCCGTCATCGGGGCCAGGTACGTGCGCTTGAGCGCGTCCGACGCGCCGAGGATCACCGGCTGCTGCGCGAGGCCGTTCGCCTCGATGGAGGTGCCGATGCCCGAGCAGCCCCACGCCAGCTCCTCGGCGATGAGCACGCCGGCGACCGCGTCGAGCTCCGCACCGCCGTGGGCGGCCTCGATGTGCGTGTTCAGCAGCCCGGCGGCGTGCGCCTGCCGCAGCACCTCCATGGCGAACTCGCCGGTCTCGTCATGGTGCGCGGCGACGGGCCGCATCACGTCCCGGGCGAAGGTGCGGGCAGCGTCGCGGAAGGCCTCGTGCTCGTCGGAGAGGGCAAACGACAGGGACATCATGGCTCCGGGGTAGGCCGGAAACCTAACGCGCCCATGTCCGCCGGGACACCGTCGCCGCCGACCTCCCGCGACGATCGCCGCGCCAGTGATTAGCACCACCGACTGCCGGAGCATCCGTGGAACTCCTCGCCATCGACACCGTACCCACTCCCAACCCCGACGCCCTGATGTTCCGGGTGCAGGAGATGCTCGTCCCGAGCGGCACCTTCGAGTACCGCGACCGCGCGCAGGCCTCCGACGCGCCGCTGCCGCGCCGCATCTTCGATCTGCCCGGGGTCGTCAGCGTGCTCGTGGCGCCCCGCTTCGTGACCGTCAACAAGGACGCCGAGGTCCCGTGGCCGGAGCTCGTCCCGCAGATCAAGGCCGCTCTCCGGGACTTCCTCGACAGCGGAGACATGGCGGTGCCGGATTCCGAGCTCTCCGTGGGCCACCTCAGCGACCCCATCGAGCGGAAGGTGGTGCAGATCCTCGACGAGTTCATCCGGCCCGCCGTGGCCCAGGACGGCGGCGACATCCTCTACCGGGGCATCGAGGACGGCATCGTGCTGGTCAAGCTCATCGGCAGCTGCTCCAGCTGTCCGTCCAGCACCGCCACGCTCGCCCTCGGCGTCGAGCGCATGCTGCTGGAAGAAGTCCCCGAGGTCCGCGGCGTGCGCCAGGTGGACGTCTAGCACCGGGGGTGCCTGCTCCTGGGGCGGGGGGCTCCGGCCGCCCCCCGCAACGCCCCCGGCCGTGCTAGGGGTCGGCATGCTCCTCCTCTCCCTGCTCGCCTGCGGCGCCAGCGAACCCGCGTTCGTGTCCCTGGACGACGTGGAGCGGGCCGCCGGACGCGGCGAGACCCACGTCGTCTGCGCGGGGCTCCGCATGGAGGACGCGGAGGTCCGCGCGCGCGCCGCGGAGCTCGTGAAGGACAACAAGCTCGACGCGCCCTGCGCCTGCGAACCCGGCCACTGGACGCAGGGCGGCCGCTGGGATCCGGTGGTGCTCGAGGCGCTGCGCGGCGCCGACCAGCCGTCGCTGGCCTGCCTCGGCGACGCGCTGAAGGACACCGCGCTGTCGGACCGTCCCGGCCTGGCGGCGCTGCTCGCGCGGGTGCCCGCCGCCCGCGCGGGAATGGTGGCTGCGGCCAAGTCGGACCCGGACCCCGCGGTGCGCGCCGCGGCCATGGCCGCCATGCGCGGCACCAAGGATGCGGCGGAGCGCGCGTGGCTCCTCGACACCCTCGCCCACGACGCGGCGCCGCAGGTGCGCGCCGGTGCCGCTGCCGCGCTCGTTGCGCAAGCGGACGCGGCCGCGGGTCTCGCGGGTGCCGTCACCGGCGACTCCTCGCCGGAGGTGCGCGGTGCGGCCATCGCCTCGCTCGCACAGGTGGGCGGCGCGGCGCAACTGGACGCCGCGGCCTGCGCCGCGCTGTCCGACGCGGCCCCCGAGGTGCGCCTCCGCGCCGCGGAGAGCCTGCGCGCCACGCGCAACGCCGCGCAGCTCGCGTGCCTCGGCGCGCGCCTCGCCGGGGAGGAGCCCGACGCCCGCGTCCGGGCCGCGGTCCTCGCCGCCGTGGCGGCAAGTCCGGCACCGGAGGCGGCCGCGGCACTCTGCGACGCCGTGCTGCCCTGGACCCGGGCGGTGGTGAAGGACGCCCCCCCGCCCGCGGAGCTCGACATCGCGCGCGCCCAGAACAATCGTGACCCCGAAGGTTCGTTCGCGTGCTTCCAGCGCGCGGCGGCGCAGGTCGGAGGCCTCCCGTGCGCGGCGCGCGCCTATGTCCTCGGCTGGTTCCACGACGTGGGCGGCGGCGTCGTCGCGCCCAACTGCAAGGGTGGACCCGCGCCGGCGCCGCAGGAGATCGTGTTCGGCGCCGGGGACTTCGGTCCGAAGGCCGGGACCCCCACCGAAACGCCGGCCGTCCAGGAACTGTCCTTCGAATAGGAGCGCCCATGCCCAGCCTCACGTCCGTCCTCGCCGATCCGTCCCGTCGCCGCCGCGTCATCGAGGGCGGTGCCGCGCTCGTGGAGGCCGAGGTCGCCGGCAAGGGCGGGCTGTCGGGCCTGGCGCTCAAGGGCGGGTTCGCGGTCGTGAAGAAGGCCAAGCCGGACTTCGTGCCCGCCGCCCTCGACGCGCTGATGGACACCTTCGCCGCACGCATCGACCCGTTCTGGGAGCGTTGCCAGGCGGAGGGCGCGGAGGCGCGTTCGTACTTCGTGACGCACGGCCCGTCGATTGCCGACGCCCTGCTCGCCGTGACGGATGCGAAGGCCCGGAGCGTGGCGGGACCCGTGCGCGCCGTCTACGACAAGCTGCGCCCCGAGGCACGCAAGCACGTGCTCGAGGCGATGCCCCGCCTCGGGGACCTGGTTCGCACGCACGCCGCGGCCTGAGTCACTCCGCGAGCAGGTACATGAGGCCGCTCCACGAAGCGGTCGACCGGCGCGTCACCCCGCCCCACGGCACGTAGGCCACCGGCGCCATCCACCCGACGTCGACCTGGAGCGCGACGTAGGTGTCGCCGCTCCCGTCGTCCGGCTCCATCCGCAAGAGTTCCTCGGCGGGAATGAGGAACGAGTCGGCCTGGTCGGGCATGCAGGACAGCGCCTCGAACAAGCGGTTCTCCCCTCGGCGCATGTGGCGGAGGGTCACGTGGGTGACGGGCTGGAGGAAGCGCCCGCGCACACGCGGCCGACGGGCCATCTCCTCCCAGGCGACGTCGAGCGCCTCGTCCCGGCGATGATGCACGATGCCGTCGATGGCGGACTCATCGGGTGGGGCGACGCGGCGCACGCGCGGCCCGACGAACAGCCCCTCGCGCAAGGTGAAGGCCTCGAGGCCCTCGAGGCGTGTCGTCCCCGGCGTGGACAGGTCGAAGTTCTCCCCGAAGGGGTAGGACATCGGATCGCACGGCTCCATGCGGTACCGACGCACGTCCTCGTCCCGGTCGTCGGCCGGCAAGTCCAGGATGCGCGTGCCGGACTGGAGCCGCACGTAGGGGCCGGCATCCAGCGCGCCGAGGGTCCCCAGCGCCGCGGCGGCCTGCGTCTGGTCGTCGGGGAAGCGCGTGAGCACGCACGTGCCCGGCTCCACCGCCCGTTCGATGACCGCACCGACGGCGCCAGGATCCCGCGGTGGTGCCTCGATGCGCCAGAATCCCGCCTCGAGCAGGCAGCGCGCGTGCGGCTCCACCCCGATGCCGACCTCCTCGTACACCGCCGCGGTCGCGCCGGCCGCGGGCTCGAGCACGTCGACATCGCTCTCGGCGTCCCAGAAATCCTCGGGCACGCCGGGATCCAGGGCCGCGGCGTCGCGATCAAGTCCGTAGTCGGTGCATCCGAGGAGCAGCAGCGCAGGCACGCAAGCAGCACGCATGCCGAACCCTAGCATGGGTCCGCTGGCGCGGGAATGGCCTCGTCGGGGCCCGCCGCGGCGTCACGAAGCCCCGCGGCGGCCGCCCCCGCGAGGGCGCGCAGGACGGTGGGATCGCGCCAGCGCAGCGCCCGTGCCAGCGCGATGGCCCCGAAGGTCGCGGCGAAGGGCGCCAACCCCGGCACGCCGCGGTGCTTGTGCACGAAGTAGGCCGTGGAGCGAAAGCGCGCGACCTCCGTGCGCAGGGCGTCCTCGACACGGACGCCGCCGCTCGGCGCGCTGAGGTGCACCAGCTCGGCGCGGGGCTCGAACAGGATGCGCCATCCCGCCCCGCGCACGCGGTAGCCATAGTCGGTGTCCTCCAGCAGCGCCGTCCCGACGTAGCGCCGATCGAAGCCGCCGACGTCGCGGAGCACCCGCGCGCGGTAGCTCATGTTGGCGCCCTTGCAGCTCTCGAGGAACCGGCGCTCCGTACCCCACAGGTTCGTCATGGTGCGGCCGCCCGGGGAGATGTGCGACGCCGTGTCGCGCGTGTTCGGCCGCACGCTGCGCTCCACGATACGACCGGTCACCGCGCCGACATCCGGGAACGCGGCGTAGGCGTCGAGGTGGGCGTCCAGAAACCCTGGATCCAGCAGGATCACATCGTCGTCGAGGAACAGCACGAACTCCCCGCGGGCGCGCGCGATCCCCTCGTTGCGGGCATTCGGAAGACCCCGGACGGGAAGGTGGACGTAGCGCGCGCGGGGGTCGCCCCGCTGCGCGAGGAACGCCTCCGTGGCGGCCCGCGACTCCGCGCCCCCCTGGTCGACCACGATGAGCTCGAGGTCCCGGAACGACTGGGCAAGGACCTGCTCGAGCGTACGGTGCAGCAACGCGCCGCGCTCCAGCGTTGGGATGACGACGCTAAGCGTGGGCACGCGTTCCCTCCTCCACCATGGCCTCCCAGGCGTCGACCCGCGCCGTCCAGGTGTGTTCCTGCGCCACGGAGAGACGGCCGGCCAGCCGCAGCCGGCTGACCTCCGTGGTGGCGGCGCGCACGATCGCGGCCCGCCAGGCGGGAACATCGCCGGCCGGCACGAGCAGGCCGTTCCGACCGTCCCGCAGGTAGGTGTCGCGCGCCGCCTCCACCGCGTCGCTGACGACGGCGAGCGCGCCCGCCTGCATGCCTTCCAGGACCACGCCGCCCACGGTCTCCCCGCGGGACGGCAGGGCCACCACGTCGGCGGTGGTCATGAGCGCGACCAGCTGCGGGCGCGGCAGCCCCGCGTCCGGCGCGAACACCACCCGATCCCCGAGCGGCGCGGCCTGTGCGCGCACCGTCGCGGCGTAGGCGGGCTCGTTGACCGCGCCGGGGATGACCAGCCTCCAGCCACGCGCGAGCGGTCCCCCGGGCGACAACAAAGGCGCCATGGCCTCCACGAGCAGGTCGGCCCCCTTCTGACGCGCGAAGCGGGACGGCGCGAGGACGATCCGGTCCTCTCCCAGACCGAGGCGCGCGCGCACGGCCGCCCGTTCCTCGGGACCGACGGCGTCGAACTCGTCCGGGTCCACCGCCATGCCCATGGCGACGTGGACATTGCCGAGACCGAGGCGCGACCGCAGCGCCGCACCCGCCGATTCGCTGTCGGCCACCACCCAGCGCGCCGCCGCGAGCCGCGGGGCCACCCAGTGCCGCCAGTAGGCCGCGCGCACGTGCCGGTGCGCCCCGCCGCGCGAGGACAGCAACGTGTCGAGCATCGCGGCCGTGACGTAGTTCTGGACCATGAGCGGGGTGCCGTCGAGTCGGCAGCGCAGAGACAGCGCGTCCAGCTGCGGCGACGGGTAGCCGACGCACACCAGCACGTCCGCCGGCTGCCACGCGTCCCGTGCGACGGCAGGCACCACCACGTCGGCCTCGAGCGGGTTGCGCACCGGGATGCGGAGGGCCGGGCGCCTGTGGACGAACACCCCCTCCTCGACCCGCGTGCCGGCTTCCACGCGGGAGCCCAGATCAAGGTTCGCGAAGGTGCTGGTGTGGACGTGGACCTCGTGACCACGCCGCGCCAATTCCTGCGCCTGCCGCGCCAGCACGACCTCTCCGCCGCCCACGCACGGGGGGTAGAAATAGCTGTGAAAGCGGATGCGCACGCGGGCGTCCTATCGTGCCCGGCCACGCCCGGCGGCACGGCACGATACGTCCCGGGGGGCGTTGCGGGGGGTGGAACCCCCCCCCCCACGATCCCCGGAGGCCCCCTGTACCCTGGAACCCTCGTCGCGGACGCCCAGCTCGCCCGTGCGCGCCGGCTCGAAACGCCCATGACCCTCCTGGAGACGATCTCGGGTGCGACGTCGCCGTCGGAGGTGCGACGCGCCGTCGATGCGGCCGTGCCCGCCGCGCTCGACGCCATCCGCGGCACGAACGTCCACGCGGGCGCGGACCCCGCGGTCCTGCGCGCGACGCACGCGGACGCGCTCGGCATCGACCCCGGAGACCTGACGTTCCGACAGCTGTATCCGGGACTGGACGTCGGCATCTACGCGTGCAGCCACAGCATGGGCATCCCCAGCGTCGCGGGGCCGGCGGCCGTGCTCGAGAACCTCTCGCAGCTCGCCCTGCACGGCATCGGCACCTGGGACGACGGCGCGTGGGTCGACGTGATGGACCGCTACCGCGCGCGTTGCGCCGAGCTCGTCGGCGGAAGTCTCGTCGAGGGCGACGTGGCGTGGTTCCCCAACGTCTCCGAGGCGCTCTCGGCCGTGCTGGAGTGCATCCCGGGCGGGACGCTCGTCTACACCCGCGGGCACTTCACGACCGGCCACTACGTGCACCACCAGTGGGCGGCGCGGACGGGCGGCAGGCTCGTGGAGGTTCCCACCGACGCCGACGGCAGCGTGCCCACGCAGCGCATCCTCGACGCCCTCACGCCGGACGTGCGGGTCCTGAGCATCTCGCACGCGCTCTTCGAGAGCGGGTGGCTGCAGGATCTGCCGGCGCTGGCCGCGGGACTCCGCGCGCGCTGCCCGGACGCCATGCTGCTGCTCGACGCCTACCAGACGGCAGGGACCGTGCCCATCGACGCGGCCGCCCTCGGGGACCACGTCCTCGTCACGGCGGGCGGACACAAGCAGCTGCGGGCCTCCGCCGGCGCGGGCTTCCTGTACGTTCCGCACCGGTGGCTGCATCAGCTCACCCCGCTCCGCACGGGATGGTGGAACCACGCCGCCCCCTTCGCCTTCGAGAAGGGTCCCGTGCGCCGTGCCCACGACGCCACGCGTTTCCGCACGGGGACGCCCACGATCGTCGGCATGTGCATGCTCCTGGGGGAGCTGGCCGCGCTCGCCTCCAGCGCACAGGGGTCGCTTCCCGGCGCGCTCGCCCGCGCCCGCGCGGTGACCCGCGGGCAGGTGTCGCACCTCGTCGACGGCGCACGCCGGCGCGGACTCGACGTACGCGGAGACTGGGAGGCCGAGCGCCGTGCGGCGTTCGTGTGCATCGCATCGCCCCACGCGCGGCGCATCCATGCCGCACTGGCCCCGCAGGGCTACCGCCTCGACCTGCGACCGGCAGGACACGGCGGTGATGCCGGAATCCTCCGCGTCAGCGGCAACGCCGCGGGGTTCCTGTACGAGCTCGACTCGGTGCTCGACGCGATCGCGGCCCACGCGCCGCACTGACGGTGCCCCGGCACCGGTGACGGCGCGGCGACCGCCCGCCGACGCCGAAGTGCCGTGTGTTCGCGGCCTCGCGCGGTGGCACGCGCCTTGCGACCTCCCGGACATCCACCCCGGAGTGTCGCATGTGGCTGATCCCGTTCCTCCCGATGGCGCTCGCGGCGCCCTGTCCTGAATCCCGCGCCCCGTTCCACGTCGGGCCGGACGGCACCGCATGGCGCTGGTCCGCGGACGCACGTCACTGGTGTCTCGAGGCCATCGACGAGCTCGGGGACCTCCACGCGCGCGGAAGGTGGCCGCGCGACGACGGAGACGCGGAACCGCCCGCGGCCGCACCGCTCCCCGACGGGCGCATGCTCCTCGCGCGGCCCGTTCCCGGCGGGCGCTGGCGCCTCGTGCGTCGAAGCGCGTGCGGCGAGGAGGAGTCGCTGCCGGCCACGGTGCCCGGAGCCCCCGCGCGGCTCGTCCCCTCCGGCGACGGCGCCCGCGTGCGCGTCACCGTGGACCTGGACGGGGTCCTGCGCAGCTGGTCGGTGGACCTGTCCGACGGGCGCGTGGCACCGCCCACGGACGGGCCGTTCGACGGGACCGTCAGCGCGGCAGTGCCGTGAACAGCGCCTGCAGCGTGGTGTCCGCGACCCAGAACGCTGGACCGCCCGAGGTCTCCTGGGCCGCACGCATGCCGTCCCGGCCCGCGGCGCCGAGCCGCACCGCCTCCGCGCGACCCTCGCCCATGCCGACGGTCACCCGCAGGGTACCCTCCCCCGGCGACGCCGCGGAGCGCGTGCGGTCGGCCTTCACGGCGCTCAGGGCGTCGAAGAATCGGTCCATCCCCTCGACCGGACCGCCGCCGTCCCGTCGCCACGCGCCGTCGACCTTGACGAACACGGCATCGTGCCCTTCGCCGGCGATCTCCACGCGTTCGATCTCCCAGCGCCGCACGGGGAGCAACTGCGTGGCCTCCCATCCGGCGTAGCGGGGCAGCTCCGTGCCCGTGGCGCCGACGCGTCCGGGCGGCCCGTCGCCCTGCGCCGCCGTCCCCGCCGTGTCGGCCGTACCGAACCGCAGGACATGGACGCCGCCGGCATCCTCGACGGTGATGCTCTCCGAGGGGTGCGCGAGCCCGACCGTGTCGAGGTCGACGTCGTCGAGGAACGAATCGAACGCCACTCCGGAGGCGCGGCCGAGCCATTCCTCCACGGCCTCGCCGTCGGCGCGCACCCCGGACTCGGCCAGCCACCAGCCGTGTTCGTCCTTGCGCAGCGTGACGATGGTGCCGGCCCGTTCGAACACGATCCGCTTGGCGCCGCCCGGCGACATCTTCCACACCAGCCGCGTCCGGAAATCGTCGGCCGTGCGCCGCACCAGCGACTGCAGCTGGGTGTTGCCGAGCCGCACCGGGCCCCCGTCCGTCTCGGCCAGGTAGGCATCGTACCCGACCGGCGCGTCGCGGCCGACCCAGAGCGATCCGGACCTGCCGTCCTTGTGGGTGAGCGTCACCTTCACGCGCGTCGGCGCACCCAATTCGAAGCGCTCGGGCGGCCCGGTCAGCTCCCGCTCGACGACCTTCAGCCCGACGAGGCGTTCGACGACCTCGGCGACCTTGCGGTCCTCCACGGGAAGCTCCTTGGGCTGCTTCATCGACCACGCGCCGTCGACGCGGGCAAACGCGAGGGTGCCCTTCGACGACGCCAGCTCCAGGTTCACCACATCGTCCGCCGTCCATTCCGGAAATGCGGCGTGCTCAGGCGGACCGTCGGCGCCCGCGTCGCGCTCCGGTGCCTTCGTGAGCACGACGACGGCCACGAGAACGAGGAGAAGAAGGGAGAGGATGGTGAGGATTCGGTTCTGCCGTTCCACTGGTGCACCGCTTGACTTGGAGCCGCACGTGCCTATCCTTCCGGACGCAGGAGTCGACCGCGATGTCCGCACCGCGACAGGAAGATACCAACCCTCCCCCCGCCCCCGACGACAGCCTCCCCGAGGTCGCGGAGGCCGAACCCTCCGACGCGGAGCGCATCCTCGAGCTCGAGGCACGGCTGCGCACCGTCAGCGCGGCCTACCAGCAGAAGGTCGAGGAGGTCGCCCAGGTGCGCGATCGCCTCGAGCGTCAGGCGCGCGTGCAGGAGGAGCTCCGGCGCGGCGAGATGGTCACCACCTTCTTCGAGCCGGTGGAGAACCTTCTCCGCTCCATCGACGCCACGCGCGGCCAGCCCGCGGAACAGGGCCTCCGCATGGTGCACCAGCAGTTCATGGATGCGCTCAAGCGCCTCGGGCTCGAGGAGGTCCCCGGCGTGGGAGCACCCTTCAACGCCGACACGCACGAGGCGCTGGCGACCCTCCCCGTGCACGACCCCGCGCAGGACGGCGTGGTCCAGCAGGTCTACAGCACCGGCTACCGGCTCGGGGCGCGCCTCGTGCGCCCGGCGCGCGTGGTCATCGGTGCGTACACCGCCCCGACCGAGGCCACCTCGTAGGGTTGCGCGACGGTCCGGTCCGCGGCATGTTCTCCGTCACGGAGCGACCATGGACCATCGTTGCCTTTACGGACACCGCGTGCTCGCGAGCTTCACGTTCGCGATCCAGAGCCGCTCCTGCCCCACCTGCGGCGCCTCGACGGTGTCGGTCGCGGGCTATCAGGCCGCCCGCAAGCTCTCGCTGGAAGGTGGCATGGACGCCCTCTCCGCCTTCAACGCGGTGCGCCTGATCGAATCGGCGTGGCAGCTCGTCCCCACCGGGGCCGTGGCAGCCGACGTCGGCGCACGGGCGCCGGCGCTCGCCGAGCCGGAGGACCGCACCGTGACCGCGGCCATCCCGGTGCCCACCGTGGACGACGTCGAGGTCGTGGACGAGCAGGACTCCCTCGCGGTCCCGGCACCGGCGCTCCCTGCCGGGTCGGCTCCCACCACGGCATCCGCGACGTCCGAGCCTGCGGCGGCCCCCGGCCTCCGCCCGGTCGTGCGGGGACGCGGAAAGGCGGAAGCGCGCGCCGCCGGCTTCGAGCCCGGCGAGGAAGAATTCTTCAAGGGCGACTGAGCGCGCTCCGATCGCAGATTGCCTCGAGGTCGGCGACGCTCTTCGGGCAGTCGGCCGTCAGCACCTCGGGCCCGCTGGGCGTGACCAGCACGTCATCCTCGATGCGGATTCCGATGCCGCGGTACGCCTCGGGCACGCGGTCGTCGTCCTCAGGGAGGTACAGCCCCGGCTCGACCGTGAGCACCATGCCCGGCGCGAGGGCGCGGCTCTCGAACCCGAGCCAGTACGCGCCGGCGTCGTGCACGTCCATGCCGAGCCAGTGGCCGGTGCCGTGCATGTAGTAGGCCTTGTACGCCTCCCCCGCGATGAGCTCGTCCACGCGCCCCTCGAGGATGCCGAGGTCCACCAGGCCCTGCGTGAGCACGCGCACCGCGGCGTCGTGCATCTCCCGGTAGGGCACGCCGACCCGGGCGCGGTCGATCGCCGCCTCCTGCGCCGCCAGGACGATCTCGTACACCGCACGCTGGGCGGGCGTGAACCGACCGTTCACGGGCCAGGTGCGCGTCACGTCCGCCGTGTAGTACTGGAACTCGCAGCCTGCGTCGACGAGGCACAGGTCACCATCCCGGAGCACCTCGCGGTTCGTCACGTAGTGCAGGATGCACGCGTTGGCGCCCCCTCCCACGATCGTCGTGTAGCCCGGCCCGTTCCCGCCGTGCCGTCGGAAGGTGTGGTCCACCGCCGACTCGACCTCGTACTCCCACGCGCCCGGCGCGCCCGTCCGCATCGCGTTGCGGTGCGCCTCGCAGGTGATCATGGCGGCCGTGCGAAGGCGCGCGATCTCCTCGTCGGACTTGATGAGGCGCATCTCCCCGATCATCCGCCGAGGATCCACCCAGGTGTGCGGAACCTCCAGCCCGTTGCGCGCTGCGGCCCGTGCGCTCGACGCCGATGCGCGGAACACCCGGGCATCCCGCGCGGCGTCCTCGCCCAGGCGGACATGCAGCACGCCGTAGCCCTGCAGCAGCTCCCCGAGGCGCGAGTCGAGCTCCCCCACCGGGAACGCGAGGTCCGCACCCCGCGCCAAGGCGCCTGCCACGCCGGGACGCACGCCGGTCCACACTTCCCGGGCCGGGTCCTTCGGCTGGACGAACAGGATGTACGGATGCTCGGCACCCGGCCGGAAGAGCGCGACGACCTCCGGGTCCTCCCACCCCGTGAGGTAGTGCACGTCCGAACACGGCCGGTAGCGGTACTCGGAGTCCCCGTTCCGCTTCGGGGGGTGCCCCCCGAACAACAGCGCGGCATGCGGAGAGCGCGACGCGACCGACGCCTCGTGCAGTCGGGCGAGGTACTGGGCGCGTCGGGGCGCGTGGAGGTCGACGGGAGGAGTCATGGCCATGTCCTAACGTGCGGTGCCGCATGTTAGCCTCCTGCGGGCGAGACCCCGGGGGCACGCTTGGAGCGCTACCACATCACCCGAGTCCCCGAGGGCGAGGGGTACCGACTCACCATCGAGGAGGTCCTCACCTACGACTCCACGACCATCGCGGAGCTCAACGCGCTGGACCTGCTCACCTACGCGGAGCCGACGTTCTCGCGGTTCACCCTCGGCGGGTTCCTCCGCCACGGCCGGGTGTTCACCATCCGCGCGGACGACATGCTCGTGGGCGCGTGCCACTGCATCCGCGACTACACCCGCCCCGACGAGGTGGTGATCTTCAACATGGCGCTGCGTCCCGGCTGGCGCGGCCAGGGCCTCGGCACGCGCTTCCTGGCCGGCATCCTCGAGCGGCTGCGCGCCCAGGAGATGCGCGCGGTGCGGCTTCTCGTCGCCGTGGCGAACGCCCGCGCCATCGCGGTGTACGAATCGAAGTTCGGCTTCGCCCTGGTCGCGCGGCACGAGGACCCCTACGCCCTCGGCCAGCCCTACCTGGAGATGACGCTGGACCTGCGCGCGGGACACGCGTCCCCGCACGCCGCGCGCTGAGGCTCGCGCAGCGCGCGCCGGCGCGGTACAGCGGGCGCGTCGGACGACAGGGCATGCGGCCCGGTCGGCCTCGATGCCACCCCTCCCCCGAGGCCGCCATGTCGCTCACCGTCGCGCAGGATCACGTCGTCTCCCTCACCTACCGCCTCACCGTGGCGGGCAACGCCGTCGAGGACGGCACCATCGACTACCTCCACGGGCACGGCAACATCGTGCCCGGCCTCGAGGCGGGCCTCGACGGCGCGACCCTCGGGCAGGAGCTCCACGTCGAGGTCCCCCCGGCGCTCGGATACGGCGACCGCGTGGAGGACGCCGTCCAGCAGGTGCCGCGCTCGCTGTTCCCCGCGGGCATGGAGATCCAGCCCGGCATGCAGTTCCACGCGCGCGCCCCGGACGGCACGGGCGTCCCGGTGTGGGTGCTCCACGTCGATGACAGCTTCATCGTCGTGGACGCCAACCACCCGATGGCCGGCGCCACCCTGACCTTCGACGTGACCATCCGCGCCATCCGGCCGGGCACCGCCGAGGAGATCGCGCACGGGCACATGCACGGCCCCGACGGGCACGGGCACGGCCACGACCACTGAGTCCGCATCCTGGGGCGGGGGGCTTGCCACCCCCCGCAACGCCCCCGGCCCCGCGGCGTGGGGTCAGCGGTCGCGGTTGAGGAACTTCCAGGCCGCGACCCGCACGATGTCCTCGGAGCCCGGGGACGCGCGGGTGAGCTGGATGCGCCGCAGGCCGTGCACGTTCGCGAGCCGGAACTCCAGCCGGTACGGGCGGTAGGTCTCCGCGACCGCGGGGATGTTCAGCACCCCGAGCGCCTCGCTGCGACGGACGGGCTCCGGAAGCGTGACCTCGACCATCTGGATGCGGCCGCCCACGACGCGCAGGCTTCCACGCGGGAAGACCAGCCGGCGCGCCCCGTCGTCCGTCGGGGCATCGCGGGTGGGTTCCCCGCCGAGCTGCCGCACGGCCTCCTCGCGGGCGGCCTCCAGATCCCGCCCCGCGAAGTACGGAACGTCCACGAACACGCCCTTCGGGCGGACGTAGGCGCCGTCCATCGCCTCCGGCGAGGCGCGCCGCACCTGCGCCTGACGACGGGCCCGCACCTCCGCCACGGTGCCCGGCGCGGACGGCGCGGGCGATGCCGGGGGATCCTCCGGCGCGGGCGGTGGAGCCACCGCCGACAGCACGGGGTCGTCCCCACAGGCTGCCAGCAACGCGAGCACGAGGATCCACACGCGCCCCCGGTATCCGGTTAGGCGCGGCACGTGCGAATCACCCTGCGGAGCTTCGGTGCGGTGCGCGAGCTGCGGGGACGCGCGCTCGAGGAACTCGACGTGCCCGACGGCAGCAGCGCCGGCAGCGTGCGCGACTCCCTCGGGCTTCCCGAGGGGCTGCGCGTCGCCGTGGCCGTGAACGAGGTGATCGTGGACGGCGCGACGCTGCTGTCCCCCGGCGACGAGCTGGCGCTGCTGCCCCCGGTGGGCGGCGGATGAGCGCGGGGGAGGCGGGGCGGGGCGTCGTGCAACCGAGGGAGATGCCCCCCTCCGGCCCAGGCAACCTCTCGGCGGAACCGCTCGACGCCCGGGCGCTCGCCCGTGCGGTGGAGGACCCCACCTGCGGCGCGGTGCTCGTCTTCGAGGGGGTCGCACGCGCCACCGGACAGCGCGATCCCGCGCGCGCCGTCGTCGCGCTGGACTACGAGGCGTGGGACGGGCCCGCCGCCCGCGCGCTCGCGGACATCGAGACGGAGACCGCCGAACGCTTCGGCGCACGGGTCCGGATCGTGCACCGCACCGGCCGCGTCTCCATCGGTGAGCCGGCCGTGGTCGTCGCGGTCGCCGCCCCGCACCGCGACGCCGCCTACGCCGCGTCCCGACACGCCATCGACACCCTCAAGGCGCGCGTTCCCATCTGGAAGAAGGAATGCTACGCCGACGGCTCCAGCTGGATGGACAACCGCCCGTGATCCGACGTCCCCTCACCGACAAGCCCGCCGGCGCCATGCCGCTCCCGGACCTGAACCCCTACGTCGCGGAGCACCGCAGCTTCGGCCGCGAGGCGATGTCCGCCACCGACGCCACGGGCTGGCGCGACCGCTGGCCGGAATGGTTCGGCCGCGCGGCACCCCTGCACCTCGAGATCGGCTGCGGCAACGGGTTCCACCTCTCCGGCATGGCGGCCCTGCACCCCGAATGCGACTGGCTCGGCATCGAGATCCGCTACAAGCGCGTGGTGCTCACGGCGCGCAAGCTGCGCGGACTGGGACTCCACAACGCCGTGGCCATCCGCTTCGACGCCACGCACCTCGATTCGTTGGTGCCGCCCGGGAGCCTGTCCGGCGTCCACATCCACCACCCCGACCCGTGGGCCAAGGACAAGCAGGCCAAGCACCGCCTCATCGGCCGGCCGTTCCTGGAGCTGCTCGCGCCCTGCATGAAGCCCGGCGCCGAGCTGCGGCTGAAGACGGACTTCCCGCCGCACGTGGACGCGCTGCTGGAGGCCGCCGGCGGACTGTTCGACGTGCGGGACGTGCGCACCGACGTCGCCATCCAGGGGCCACCCTGGCCCGATGACGTGGTCACGAACTACCAGCGCAAGGCGATGGAGCGCGCGGCCCCGGTGCACGCCGCGTGGCTCACGCG
>JBDLRI010000138.1:0-31851 GCA_039800105.1 Pseudomonadota bacterium | reverse complement strand
GCACCTCCGGCGCGTCGGCGCGCGCGACCTGCGTCCAGACCACCCACCGGCCCGCCGACGGGAACACGCTCTGGAACGGGATGTCCGGGCCGTCGTAGAGGTGCGGCATCGGGTGACCCGGTGCCATGCCCTCCATGCCCGGAAACCACGCGTGCGTGTGCGACACGCTCTCCAGGTCCGCGGGCGTCATCACCGCGTGCGCGTCCGCGTCCAGCCACGGGACGACGTCGCGGACCTCCGCGCCCGTGGACTCGGCCAACCATACCGTCCACGACGCGGGAACCCCCGCCACCGGCGGCTGCGCGAACACCAGCTCCCCCACGACCCCGTCCGCCTCCGCCCGCGCCGTCGGCGCGTCGTCGGGCACCGAAGCCACGGGGTCTCCCTGCACCGCGATCGTGTCGAGGACCTGCCGGTACGCCCCGCGGTGGGCGAAGTCGAAGGCGAGGCGCCAGGGTCCGGCCGCCGGGAAGGTGACCGGGAACGAGAACCGCGCGGCGCGCAGATCGTCGGCATCGACGGGGACGGTGTCCTCCTGGTGGAGGTGCAGGAACCCGCGCAGATCGGGCGCCAGGAACACCGTGTGAACCATGCGCGCGTGCGTCCGGGTGAGGTCCTGCACCGGGTCGCCCGCACCGTCGAGGACCTGCAGCGTGAACGTCGACGGCGCGCCCGCCAAGACCGGCGACGGCTGCGTGCTCCAGCGGACGGCGTAGCCCGCGGCGTCGGCCGCGCTGTCCGGGGCGCCACCCCGCGCGCAGGCCATCGCCAGCAGGATCACGAGGCGCACGCCGTCTCCGCGACGGTGACGTACACGAAGTCCCCCGCGTAGGGGACGATCGGCGCGTGATCGGCACCGGAGAGCTCCACCTTCAGCTGCCAGACCGCGTCGGCGACGTCCGGCACGTCGAAGGACTCGGCCGCCACCATCTGCACGTCCTGCCCGTTCAGCATCACGTCCACGTGCGGTCCGTCCAGGTCATCGGGATCGTCGAACGCGAGCGCGCGCACGTCCAGCTCCACGCGCAGCGGCGTGCCGCACACGGTCGCCCCGTCCTCCGGGACGAGGATCGTCACGCTGGCCGCCTCGTCGGAGGCGGCACAGCCGAGCAGCGCCCACATCCACCACACCATGCCTCTCTCGTAGCGTCGTGACGCACGCCGCGCGAGGCCGGCCGGGTTACCCTTCCCCCATGAATCTCGCCCCCGCGCTCGGCCTGCCCGCCCCGTACGTCTTCGGCTGGTCCGAGGTCGGCATCTTCCTGCTGGCGAACGCGATCATCTGGGCCATCTGCTTCCCGCGTGTGTGGGCCGACATCCGCAAGTGGCGCGAATCGCGCCGTACCGCGGCCTAGGCGGAGCCGAGCGTGGACACGCCCGTCCCGCGCTCCGTGTTCGTCGTCAGCGACGGCACCGGCGACACCGCGGAGCGCGTGACCCGCGCCGCCCTGCGCCAATTCGGCCACGTCCGCGTCGCGGTGCACGTCTTCCCCAACGTCACCGACCGTCCCACGCTCGAACGCATCCTGCGCCAGGCCGCCGACCAGGGCGCCTTCGTCGTGTCGTCGCTCGTGGCGGCGGAGCAACGCGCCCTCGCGCACGAGATGGGCCGCGCCTTCCGCTTCCCGCAGATCGACGTGCTCGGGCCGATCATCACGTCCATGGAGGGCTGGATCGGGGAGGCCCCCACGAGCGAGCCGGGCCTGCTCCACCGCGCCGACGCCGAGTACTTCCGACGCATCGAGGCCGTCGAGTACACGGTCAAGGTGGACGACGGCAAGGAACCGCGCATGCTGGAGAAGGCCGACATCGTGCTCGTGGGCGTGTCCCGGACCTCCAAGACCCCGCTCTCCGTGTTCCTCGCCTACAAGGGCTTCAAGGTCGCCAACGTGCCGCTCGTGCTGGACCGCGAGCCACCCGACCAGCTCTTCTCCATCGACCCGCGCAAGGTGTTCGCGCTCACCATCGACCCGGAGAGCCTCGTCGCGATCCGGCGCCAGCGGCTGCAGGCCATGGGCATGCGCGAAGCCACCAACTACGGTCGCCTGGACTACGTCCTGGCCGAGCTGGAGCAGGCCGAGGAGCTCTTCCGCCGCAACCGGCAGTGGACCGTGATCAACGTCACCGACAAGGCGCTCGAGGAGACCGCCGCGGCCATCCTCGCGCTCGTGTCGGAACGCAGCCTCGGTGCCCGGGAGGCCGGCCAGTTCTAGTCATCCGTTTCTGGGGCGGAGGGGGACACCCCCTCCGCAACGCCTCCCCCGGTGCGCCCCCACGCTCACCTTGCCGGACGCAGAGGCTTGTGCTTCACTGGGGGCCGCCGGAGCGCAGGTGACCCCCTCGTCCTTTTCCGACGCAGCCTTCCGAAGCTTCGTGGAAGCCGCCAACGACGCGCTGATCGTGCTCGACCCGTACAGCGGACGCGTGCTCGCGGCGAACCCCGCGGCGGAGCGGCTCTATGGCTGGCCCGACGGCGCGCTCGTCGGGCGGGACATGCTCGCGCTCGCCGAGGATCCTGCCGCGGCCCGGCGTCGCCTGCTGGACGTGCGCCACGAGGGCGCGGCGCGCTTCGAGGCGCGCCACCGTCACGCCGACGGCACCTGGAGGACCCTGGACATCGCGGCCTCGGCCTGCGCCACGCCCGACGGCACCGTGATCGTGGGGATCCACCGCGACGTGACCGATCGCGTCCCCGCCGCGCCCACCGCCGGCGACACCGACCCGCGCCTCCGCGACATGCTCGGCACCCTGCGCGTGGCGACGGTCATGCTCGATCCCGCGGGCCGCGTGACCTTCTGCAACGCCTACCTCCTGCAGATCAGCGGCTACGAGCACGACGACCTCATGGGCCAGGACTGGTTCGAGCGGTGCGTGCCCGCGGAATCGCGCACCGCCGAGCGCGACGCGTTCCTCGCGCGCCTGCGGAGCGGCAACGTCCCACGGCACGAGCGACGGGAGATGGTCGATCGCTACGGCGACCGACGCACCATCGGGTGGAACCACACCCTCCTGCGCGACGCGGACGGGACCCCGCTCGGCCTCGCCAGCCTCGGGGAGGACGTGACGGAGCGCGCGCTCGCCGAAGCCGCCCTCCGCGAGAGCGAGGAGCGCTACGCCATCGCCTCGATGGGCAGCAACGACGGCCTGTGGGACTGGGACCTGCGCCAGCAGCGCGTGTACTACTCGCCCCGCTGGAAGTCGATGCTCGGCTTCCTCGAGACCGAGATCGCCGACGGTCCCGAGGAATGGTTCGACCGCGTGCACCGGGAGGAGCAGCAGCACCTCCGCAAGGAGCTGGCCGAGCACCTGGAGGGCCGGGCCCTCCAGTTCCGCGCCGAGTTCCGCATGCGTCACCGCGACGGGACGTGGCGCTGGATGCTCGCCCGCGGCATCGCCGTGCGCAACGGTGCCCAGGCGCCGCACCGCATGGCCGGATCGCTCACGGACATCGACGACCACAAGGCGGCCGAGCGGCAGATCCGCCACGACGCGCTCCACGACGCGCTCACCGGGCTCCCGAACCGCACCCTGTTCCTCGAGCGGCTCGGACGCGCGCTGGTGCGACGCCGCAACGGCGCAGGGGCCCAGGCCGTCCTCGGCATCGACCTCGACCGGTTCAAGATCGTCAACGACTCCCTCGGGCACGCGACCGGCGACATGCTGCTCGTCGAGGTCGCCAAGCGCCTGCGCGAGGCCCTCGCGCCCGAGGACACCCTCGCGCGACTCGGCGGGGACGAGTTCTGCGTGCTCCTCGAGGACGCCGGCGACGCGGACGACGTCACGCGCGTCGCCCAACGCCTGCGACAGCGCCTCGCCCGGCCGTTCCAGGTCGCGGGTCACGAGCTGCACGTCAACTGCAGCGTCGGCATCGCCATGACCTCGCCCGACCACACGCGCCCCGAGGACGTGCTGCGCGAGGCCGACACCGCCACCTACCGCGCCAAGGCCGTCGGACGGGCGTGCCACGTGCTCTTCCAGCCCTCCATGCACGCGCGGGCGGTGGCCCTCATGCAGATGGAGGCCGGCCTGCGCCGCGCCCTCGCGTCCGACGAGCTGGCCGTGGCATTCCAGCCCATCGTGTCCATCCAGTCCGGACGCATCGATGGCTTCGAGGCCCTGGCGCGGTGGCCGCGCGCGGGCATGGCGCCGGTGTCGCCGGCCGAGTTCATTCCCGTCGCCGAGGACACCGGTCTCATCGTGCCCCTCGGGCGATTCATGCTGACCCAGGCGTGCCGGCAGGTGCGCCAGTGGCAGGACGCCTACCCCTCGCTCGCGCCGCTCGGGATCAGCGTGAACCTGTCCGTGCGGCAGATCCAGCTCGACGACATCGTCACGCTCGTGCGCAACGTGCTGGACGACACGGGGCTTCCGCCCCAGCTGCTCACCCTCGAGGTCACGGAGAGCATGCTGGCGGAGGACCCCAGGGTCACGCAGACGCTGCTCGCGTTGCGCGATTTGCGCGTGCGCACGAGCATCGACGACTTCGGCACCGGCTACAGCTCCTTCTCCCAGCTGCGACGCCTGCCCATCGACGCGCTGAAGATCGACAAGAGCTTCGTCGACGAGCTGGCCCACGAGGGAGAGGACCGTGGCACCATCGTTCGCACCATCGTCGACCTCGCGCGCGGCCTGGGCATGAAGGTGGTCGCGGAGGGCGTGGAGACCGAGGTGCAGCTCGGGCGGCTGCGCGAGATGCACTGCTCCTCGGCGCAGGGCTACCTGCTGTCGCGCCCGCTGTACGCCGCCGACATGGAGCGCTTCCTGGCCGAACGCGCGCCGTGACGCAGGCCCGGGCCCCCTCGTGATCGGCACCCTCCTCGACCGCTACGAGATTCTCCAGAAGCTCGGCGAGGGCGCGACCTCGACCGTCTATCGGGGCCGGCAGACCACCATCGGGCGCGACGTCGCCGTGAAGGTGCTCCACCCGCACCTCGCGGCGACCCCCCGGTACCGGGAACGCTTCCACCGCGAGGCACGCGCGGTCGGACGGCTGAACCACCCCAACATCGTGTCCATCCTTGATTTTTCCGGACCCGATGCCGCCGCGTGCTACCTCGTCACCGAGCTGGTGGACGGCATCACGCTGCTGCGCATGCTGGAGGACCTCGGCCCCCTCCCGAGCGAGCTCGCCGCCGCCATCGGCATCGACCTCGCCGACGCGCTGGCCTTCGCGCACCGGCAGGGCATCGTGCACCGGGACGTGAAGCCCGAGAACGTGATGATCCGCCGGGACGGGACGGTGAAGCTGATGGACTTCGGGGTCGCGCGGCTGCTCGACGAGGCGAGCATGACCCAGGACGGGTCCCTGCTCGGCTCGCCCGCCTACATGAGCCCCGAGCAGGCCATGGACGGGCCCCTCGACGGGCGCACCGACCTGTTCAGCCTCGGCAGCGTGCTCTTCCACGCGGTCAGCGGCCACGTCCCGTTCGCCGGGACCAACCCCTCGGTGATCCTCCGCAACATCATCGACGGACGACGTCCCGACCTGCTCGAACTGGCACCGATGGCCTCCCCCGCGCTCGACGGCATGATCGACCGCCTGCTCGCCACCGACGCCGCAGCCCGCCACGCCGACGCCGACGCGGTGTGCGCGGCGCTCGGCGACGTGCTCGCGACCGTGCGACTCGACCGCGGCCACGCGCTGCTCGACCTTCGCACGTGGCTCATCGAGCCGACGGCGAGCCGCGCCGCGCTGGACACCCACCTGCGCGCCGTCCTGCTCGACGACGGACGCGCCCGCCTCGCGGGCGGCGACACCCTCGGCGCGCTGCAACAGCTGAACCGGCTGCTCGCGATGGACGAGTCGAACGCGGAGGCGGTCGCCCTCGTCCAGTCGCTCCATCAGGCACCGGAGACTGCGCGTCCCCGGTGGCACCTCGTGATCGGCACCCTCATGGTCGCCGCCCTGGCCGCGGCGGCGCTCGCCTGGGCCATGCGCCCGCCAGCCTCCGAGACTCACCCCGTGCAGGCCGCTCCGGCCGCGACCGCCGCCCCCGCCCCCCGGTCCGCCGTCGCCACACCGCTGCCGCAACCGGTACCGGCTCCCCCCTCCGTGCCTGTCCCCGACGCCGGAGTCCGTGCGGGCCCGGCGACGCCCTCCCCCGCGCCCCGTGCCGGTGCGGTCCGTGGTTCCGCCGCGCGGCCCTCCGCGGCGACCGTCACCGTGCCGAGCCAGCTCGTGCTCCAGGTGGCGACGCCCGTGGAGGTGTGGGTGGACGGTGCCCTGCTCGGGCGCTTCCGGATGGGTCCGAGCGAAACCTGGATCGGGACCCGCGCGCGCCCCCTGGCCCTGGCGCCGGGCGAGCACCTGGTCTCGCTCCGCAACAGCGGCGTCGCGGAGCCCTGGGAGTCCCGCATCGTCTTCGTGGCCGGGGAGACCCACGTCGTGCAGGCGGAGCTGCGGCGCAAGCCCGTGACGTTCCAGATCGATCCCGCCCTGCCGAGCGACTGCCGCGTCGCGGCGGGCACCACGGAGTACGGCCCCGTACGCGCGTTCGGCGCCACCTTCACCATCCGGGAGCCGGAGGCGGACACGCGCATCCAGTTCCGCTGCCCCCCGCCGCTGGGGACGTTCGACGAGCCGGTCGGCCCCACGTTCGGCGGCGAGTTCCTGGTCGTGCCCCGCGCCATGCCGGGTCGAACGCCGTGACACCCACGTCGCGCCTCGGGCCCCCGCTTCCGCCGAGAACGAAGGCGCGGCCTGCGTGGCACGTGGTTTGCTTCCTGACCGGGGTGTCGGGCTGCTACTACACAGGCCCCATGCCCGACTGGGAGGAGAACGTGCCACCCCGCGTGCTCGCGAGCAATCCGCCCGACGGCGAGTCGATCGTCGTCGGTCCTGACGGACGCCAGGTGATGGTGGTCGCCCACGATCCCGATCCGGACGACGTGGTCACCCTGACGTGGTGGTTCACCCGGGACGGACGCATTCCCGACGCCACGCCCTTCGAGGGCGGCAGCACCGTGACCCTGCCGTGGGACCCCGCGCTGGACGGACAGGACCTGCGGTGCCTGGTCTACGACGACGCGGGGCACGACCTCCAGCTCAGCTGGCCCCTGGAGGTGCCGTGAGGGTCCTCCTTCCGCTGACCGTGCTCCTCGCCGCGTGCGCGGACTCATCCCTCGCGGCGAAGTCGGATGCGGCCGCCGACCTCGAGGCCGCCGGTGCCGCCACCGGAGGCGCCCTGCGCATCGACGTCCTTCCGCCCGGCGACATCGACGGGCAACGGGTGCTGCCGCAGACGCTCCGCGTGGACGGCGGCGCGTGGGAGGCCCTGCCGCTGGAGCTGTGGCCGACACGCACGCTGGACGGCATCCTGCACGGCACGGCGGTCCAGGTGTGGCCCGACCTCGCCGACCTGGGTGATGGACCCGCGGCGCCGATCCCCACCGAGCTGGTGCCGATCGAGGCGACCCTCGCGTTCACCGGCCCGGACGGCGCGCTGGGCGGAGCGGCCGTCTCCGACGCACGCACCGGCGCGTACCACCTCGACACCCCGGCGTACCCCGATGCGGGCACGCTCCGAATCGTGCCGAGCGATGGCACGCTCCCGTTCGCGGTGCTGCCGTGGGACGCCGCGTCGGTCGCCGAGGACGCGGCCGACGACGCTGCCGCGACCGCGCTGGACCTCCCGCTCGGCATTCCGGTGTGGGGCCGCATCCACGATGCGCCGGGACGCCCCATCGGGCGGGCCTCGCTGCGCCTGTCGAACGAGGACGCGACCACGTGGGGTACGACGTTCGAGGCAGGGCCCGACGGACGGTTCCTGGCGCGCGTGGCCGCACCCGGCCGGTACATCCTGCACCTCGTGGGCGGACCCACGCCGGTCGACGGACCGGTGGTCCCCGCGCTGGCGGTTCCGGTCGACGTGTCGACGGCCGAGACCGGCGCGAACGTCGACGTGAATGTCGGCGACGTACAGACGCTCGTCCTGCGCGGCGCGGTGGAGGATGCTGCGGGGGCACCCCTCGAGAACGCGCGCGTCCGCCTGCGCAGCCGCAGCCTCGAGGGTGCGCCCGGGTCGCTGGAGCTCGAGCGCCGCACCGACGGGACCGGGCGGTTCTACGCCGAGGTGCTGCCCGGTCGATGGGACGTGGAGGTGCTCGCGCCGCCCACCCACACCGACTCGCCCGTACGCCTCGAGGACGTGGAGGTGAGCGCCTCCGCGACGCTCGGCGTCCTCACGCTCGGCCGTTCGGAGCGTCTCTCGGGAATCGTGCGGGACCCCGCCGGCGCGCCGGCCGGGGACGTCCTCCTGACCGCGACGCGGGCCGGATGGACGGGCGACACCTGGGTCGGCCGCAGCGACGCAGGGGGCCGATTCAGCCTCACCGTGCCCGGGGGCACCTACGCGCTGACGGCGCAACCCGCCGACGGTGCGGGAGCACGCACGTCCATCGAGGCCACGACGGGTCTCGCGGTCGACCTCACGCTCGCGGAGGGCGCATGGGTCACCGGAACGGTCGGGCTCGATGGCGCACCGGCCGCCTGGAGCATGCTTCGCATCCACGATCCCGTGAGCGACGAACTGCTCGGCATCGCCACGGCGGACGCGGAGGGTGCCTTCGCACTCCGCCTGCCCACGGGAACACCGGCGCAATAAGTCGGCGCATGCTCACGGCGGTGATCCTCGCGTCGGTGCTCGCCCGTGCGTCGGAGCCCGACGCCGGCGCGCGCGCGCGGCTGCACGAGGCGACCGCCCGCTACCTGCAGGGCGCGCCTGCGGAGGCACGCGTCCTGCTCCAGGCGGTGCTCGCCGACGGTCCCTCCCTCCCCGCGGACGTCCGGCAGGAAGCACTCGCCACCCTCGGGGACATCCTCTTCAGCGAGCAGGGACCGGAGGCCTCGCGCGGGGTGTTCCTGGCGCTGCTTCGCGAGGCGCCGGCGTACCGCCTCGATCCCTTCGTGCATCCGCCGGCCGTGTGCGCGCAGGTGGAACAGATCCGCGCGGAGCTCGCCGCCGCCGCGACTCCCCCGCCCGTCGCGGCGGCGACGCCCTCCCCGGCCCCGCCGTTTCCGTGGGCCGCCCTCGTGCCCGGGGGCGCCCACGCCTTCGCCTCCGGCCGGATCGCCCAGGGCGCGACGATCGCCGCCGTCCAGACCGCGGGACTTGTCGTGAGCGTGTGGACGCACGCCGCCATCGGGACGGCCTTCAACGACCAGCCCGATGACAAGGACTCCGTGGTCCGCACCATCTGGCTCAACCGCGTGAGCGCCACGGCGGCCTGGCTTGCGTGGGGCGTGCCGCTGGCGATCGAGACGGTGGCGTGGCGGGAGCGGCGAAACGCCGCGCGCGAGGCCCCGGACGCTCCGGGGGAGGCGTTGCGGAGGGGGGCGGGCCCCCCTCCGCCCCAGGAACCCTCGCCCGAACCGTGATCGGTCGCGTGGCCGGTTAGGCGACTCCATGGCCTACCTGCGCTGCGTCGATCCCATCCGAGGCGAGACCCGGGACGTGCCGGTCCGGAAGCCGCTGGTGACCCTCGGACGGGCGGCGGGCGCCGACGTCGTGCTGGAGGACGCGAGCCTCGCGCCGATCCACGCCAACCTGCTGCGCAAGGGCAACCACTTCAGCCTGTCGGTGGTGGACCGCGCCACCTTCTTCCTCGTCGACGGGGAGCGCGCGCGCTCGTGCGACGTCAAGGTCGGCACGGAGGTGCAGATCGGGCGGTACATCGTACGGCTGGAGGAGGGCGAGCCACGTGGCCCGGAAACCACGAGCGGGCAGCCCATGGAGGCCGTCGAGCGGCTGCGGACCCTCGTCGACTTCTCGCGGCAGGTGATGGAGGAGCGCGCCCCCGACCGGATCTTCACGCGCCTCCTGGAGAGCGTGGTGGCCGTGACCGGTGCCGAGAAGGGCTTCCTCATCGCACTGCGGGACGGACAGCACGTGCTCGCCGCCTCGCACAACGTGGGGCGCGAGACGCTCGACCTCTCCCGCGTGAGCGACAGCATCGTGGAGCGCGTCATCGACACGCGCAAGCCGGTGATCGTGAGCGACGCCATGCGCGACCTCACGTTCGGCAGCGCGCGCTCGGTGGTCGACCTGCGGCTCTCCAGCGTGATGTGCGTGCCGCTGGCGCATCGCAGCGAGCTGCTCGGGGTGCTCTACCTCGGCAACGACAACGTGCGGAACCTCTTCGACCAGCAGGACCTGGCGCTCCTCGAGGTGTTCGCCTCGCAGGCGTCCATGCTCGTCCACACCGCGCTCCTGCTCGACGAGCTCCAGGTGACGAACCGGTCGCTGCGGAGCCAGCTGCGCGACGAGAACGGCGGAATTCTCGGCAACTGCGCGGCCGTCAAGGAGGTGCTGCGGGTCCTGAGACGCGTGGCGCCGACGGACCTCGGGATCCTGGTCCTCGGCGAGACGGGGACGGGCAAGGAGCTGATCGCCCGTGAGGCGCACCGGGCGAGCGCGCGGGCGCGCGGGCCGTTCGTGAGCATCAACTGCGGGGCCATCCCGGAGGCGCTGCTGGAGAGCGAGCTGTTCGGCCACCGTCGCGGGGCGTTCACCGGGGCCACGAGCGACAAGGTCGGCAAGTTCGAGGCCGCGGACGGGGGCACGCTCTTCCTCGACGAGATCGGGGAGATGCCGCTTCCGCTGCAGGTCAAGCTCCTGCGGGTCCTGCAGGAGCGCGTGGTGGAGCGGGTCGGGGACGTGCGCGGCCGGCCGATCGACATCCGCGTCGTGGCGGCGACCAACCGGGCCCTGAAGGACGAGGTGGAGGCAGGCCGCTTCCGCGAGGACCTGTTCTACCGTCTCAACGAGATCGCCCTCGTGCTGCCGCCGTTGCGGGAGCGCGGCGACGACGTGCTGGTGATCGGGCAGGTGCTGCTGCAGGCCTTCGCAGCCCAGTACGACTCGCGCGTCCGCGGCTTCTCCGCGGGATGCCAGGCCGCCATGCGCGGCTACTTCTGGCCGGGCAACGTGCGCGAGCTGGAGAACCGCGTCAAGAAGGCCGTGATCCTGGCGGACGGGACGCAGCTGGAGGCCCAGGACCTCGGCCTCGAGCCGGCTGCCGACCGGACCCCGCTGAAGACCCTCGCCGAGGCGGAGGAGGACTTCAAGAGGGCCTACATCCGCCGTGCGCTGGACCAGAACGACTGGAACAAGGCGCAGACCGCGCGCATGCTGGACGTCGATCCCCGCACGATCTTCCGCTACATCGAGAAGTTCGATGACTGAGCGCGCGGCCCTTCCTCGACTCGCGGTGCTGACGTTGTGCGCGCTCGTCGGGGCCGGGCGGGCGGCCGCGCTGGACGTGACGAACCCCATGGCGCGGTCCACGCCCGCCGGGCGTACCACCGAGCAGTTCGTCGCCGACCTGGACGGGGACTCGGCCCCGGTGCGGCGATTCGCCGGGCGTGTGCTGGATTCGCGGCTCGCGCGGGCCGACCGTCGACGGCACGGGGACCCGGACTCCCTCGCCACGATGGATGCCCAGGCGACCTGGGACGCACTGTCCCGCACGGTGCCGGAGGCGTGCGTATCGGCGCTGCGTCACGACGAGGTGGTCGTGGTGTGCAGCCGCATGCTCGCCCGGCTCGGACGCGTGGACAGCCTTCCCGCGCTGCGTGACACCCGGCTGCGCGTGGGTGCCGGTCGACTTCGACGCGCCGTGGAACGCGCCATCGTCACGCTCGAGCGTGCAGGCCCGCCGCCTCCGGACCGCGACGCACCGTGAGGACGGTCGGCCTGACCGGCGGGATCGCCTGCGGGAAGTCGACGGTCGGTCGAATCCTCGCGGAGTGGGGCGTGCCAGTGCTGGACCTCGACGCCGTCGCGCGGGAGGTGGTGGGGCCTGGCGAGCCGGCGCTCGCCGCGATCGCGGCGCGTTGGCCCGGGGTCGTGATCGACGGCGTGCTGGACCGTGCGGCGCTCGGGGCGATCGTGTTCGCCGACGCCGAAGCGCGTGCCGCGCTGGAAGCCATCACCCACCCCGCGATCCGTGCGCGCGCCGACGCGTGGCTCGCGCGCCAACGGGCCCAAGGCGTGGCGGTGGCGGTGGTGGAGGCCGCGCTGCTCGTCGAGACGGGCGCCTGGCGTCGCTACGACGCGCTCCTCGTCGTCGCCTGCCGGCCGGAGGTCCAGCTGGCGCGACTGCAGGCGCGCGACCGGTGTTCCGCCGCCGAGGCCGAGCGACGCATCGCGGCGCAGCTGCCCCTCGCGGACAAGGCGCGCATGGCCACGGCGGTCCTCCACAACGACGGAGGGCCCGAGGACCTTCCCTCCGCCACCCGCGCGGCGTGGGACACGGTGCTCGCGGCGCTCGCGACGCGCTGACCGCGCCCGGGATCAGGCCCGACGGCCCCGCCGGGACCGGCGGCCCGCCGCGAAGCCGAGCATGCCGAGCGGAACGATCCACGCGGCATCCGCGGACACCCGGTCCTCCGCGATGCTGACCTGGATGATCGTCGCGAGCGCATGCGGCTCCCCGACGCCGAGCTCCATGTCGGCGGTGTGGGCGACCGGGGCGTGGATGCCGTCGTAGCGTGCGACGAAGCCGGACACGATCGCGGCGTCGGCGTCCGAGAGGCCGTCGACCGTCGCGCCGGACTCCGCGGGTGTGCCGCCCCACGTGTTCCAGTAGCCCTTGCGGCCGATCCCGATACCCCGGAGCGCCGACTCGAACACCGTGGTCGCACCGACCCCGATCGTGTCGGAGGTGAGCGCGGGATCGTCATCACGACGCCCCTGCCCCGCCACGGTCCAACCACCGTCGAGCAACGGCGTGCCCATCCCCGCCACGTAGAGGGTCGTGCGAATCTCCTCGACCCTGGACGTGCGCGCCATGCGGTGGGGGTACCGCACCACGAGCGGCGCGTTCTCATCGGCCGTCCACTGGATCCGGAGCGGCTTCAGGTCGACCACCTGGCCCGCCTGCGCCGCGTCGGGCGTGAGCTGCACGGCGACCCAGCGGTACGTCACGTCCGGGTCCTGCATGTACATGGTGATGCTCGTCGCCGACACGGAGCTGTCGTAGCCCTCGGCGTTGAGCCACACGAACATGGCGTTGGGATCGGTGGCCTCGAGCACCTCGTAGGCGAAGGCACCCGCGAACCCCTCGGCGACCACCTCGACGCCGTCCCCCGCACCGCCAAGGTCGTCCGAGGCCCGGGCGGGCGCGTTGGCGTCGCCACTCGACGCCAGCAGGGCGCAGCCGCCGCTCGACGCATCCTCCTCCGCCACCACGCGCGCGCGCACCGTCGGCTCCGACACCTCGGCGAGCGTGGTGAACAGCGCGGGGTCCCCCTCCTCCACCGAGGTCACCGGCCCGGGGATGGGGATGATCCACGCGAAGTCCTCGGCGTTGCCCGCGTAGCGCGCCTGGAACACCACGCTCGCGTGCGTCGGATCCTCGCGCACGATCACGGCCTGCTGGGCATCGCTCGCGGCCGTGTAGACCGTCGCGTCCTCGGTGACGAAGCCCGCGCACGGGAACGCGTACGGTACGAGGCTGAGAAGGGCGACGAGCATGGGGCATCCTCCGCCCCGCAGTGTAGCATCCACCGTGGCGTCGTGAGCGGGTTAGCAGCGGCACATGCCGACCGAACCCCCGTTCCACAAGATCCTCGTGGCCAACCGAGGCGAGATCGCGGTCCGCGTCATCCGCGGCTGCCACGAACTCGGCGTGCGCACGGTCGCCGTGTACTCCGAGGCCGACCGCGGCGCGCTGCACGTGCGCAACGCCGGCGAGGCCCACTGCATCGGTCCGGCCCCCAGCTCCGAGAGCTACCTGCGCGGCGAGCGCATTATCGAGGTCGCGAAGCGGACGGGTGCCCAGGCCATCCACCCGGGCTACGGATTCCTGAGCGAGAACGCCGCGTTCGCGCAGATGGTGCTCGACGCGGGGCTGGTGTGGATCGGCCCGCCCCCCTCGGCCATCACGGCGATGGGCAGCAAGACCGGGGCGCGCCAGCGCATGGTGGCCGCGGGCGTTCCGGTCGTGCCCGGCACGACGCATCCGATCGAAACGCTGGAGGAGGCGTTCGCGATCGCGCAGGACATCGGTTTCCCGGTGATGCTGAAGGCGGCCGGCGGGGGCGGTGGCAAGGGCATCCGCCGGGTCGACAGCCCCGATGCCTTCGCGGGCGCGTGGCGCGCGGCACGTTCGGAGGCGGCCACCAGCTTCAAGGACGACGCCGTCTACCTCGAGAAGTTCGTGGCGGACCCGAAGCACGTCGAGATCCAGGTTCTGGCCGACGCGCACGGCACGACCCTGCACCTGTTCGAGCGCGACTGCTCCGTGCAGCGCCGCAACCAGAAGGTCGTCGAGGAGACGCCGTGCACCGTGCTCCCCGAGGCCACACGCCAGGCGATGGCCAAGGTGGCGGTGCAGGCCGCGGAGGCCGTCGGCTACGTCGGCGCCGGCACCATCGAGTTCCTCTACAGCCAGGCCTCCGGGGAGTTCTACTTCCTCGAGATGAACACGCGCCTGCAGGTGGAGCATCCCATCACCGAGATGGTGACCGGCGTCGACCTCGTGCGCGCCCAGGTCCGCATCGCGGCGGGCGAGCGCCTGTGGTTCGGCCAGGAGGACGTGCGGCAGGTCGGCCACGCCATCGAGTGCCGCGTGTACGCGGAGGATCCGGCGCAGAACTTCGCGCCGGCGCCGGGACGGATCCGTGGCCTCCGGGAGCCGGGCGGCCCGTGGGTTCGCGTCGATAGCGGCGTCTACGCCGGCTACGAGGTGCCGATCCACTACGACCCGATGGTCGCGAAGCTCGTGTGCTGGGGCGCGACGCGCGACGAGGCGATCAGCCGCACCATCCGGGCGCTGCGGGAGTACCGCGTGCGCGGCATCCGCACGTCCATCCCGTTCTTCAACGCCCTGCTACGCGATCCCGACTTCGTCGACGGCCGCTACTCGACCGGGTTCCTGTCGGCCGAGCGGCTGGCGCGCCTGTCCGAGGCCGGACGCAACGACCGCATCGCCACGATTGCGGCGGCCATCGCCCAGCACGAGGCGGACACGCGCCCCGCGCGCTCGACGACACCCCGCACCGAGAGCGCGTGGAAGCGCGCCGGGAGGCCGCGTTGACCTACGAGATCACCATCGAGGGCGTCACCCGCACGGTGCAGGTGCATCGCGAGAAGGACGGGACCTACCAGATCACCTTCGACGGGGAGACGCACCGCGTCGACCTGCTGCGACCCACGCCGGAGGCGTACCAGCTGCTGATCGACGGCGAGAGCTGGGAAGCCGGCTGCGTCGCGACGCGGGATGGGTTCATGGTCGACGTCATGGGCGTCAGCAGCGACGTGCAGGTGGTCGACCCCCGCCGCCGCGCGCTCAAGCTCGGCGCGGGGGCCGCGAACGGCTTGCTGGTGACCGCGATGCCCGGCCGCGTGGTGCGCCTCCTCGAGACCGTCGGGACGACGGTGCGCAAGGGTCAGCCGGTGCTGGTGATCGAGGCGATGAAGATGGAGAACGAGATCAAGGCGCCCGTGGACGGCGTGCTCGCAGAGATCTTCGTGGCCGAGGGCCAGGCGCTCGAGGCCGGTACACGTCTGGCCCGGGTCGACGGATGAGCGCGCGCGAGGAGGCGGGACGCTTTCCGTACACGCGGGGCATCCACCCGACGATGTACCGTGGGCGCCCATGGACCATGCGCCAATATGCGGGGTTCGGGGACGCGGAGCAGTCCAACGCCCGCTACCGGTACCTGCTCGCGCAAGGCCAGACGGGGCTTTCCGTGGCCTTCGACCTGCCGACGCAGATGGGGTACGACAGCGACCATGCCATGGCGGCCGGCGAGGTCGGCAAGGTCGGCGTCGCCATCGACACCGTGGAGGACATGGGCGTCCTCCTCGCGGACCTTCCGCTGGACCAGGTGTCCACGAGCATGACGATCAACGCGACCGCCGGCACGCTGCTGGCGCTCTACGCCGCCGTGGCGCGTGGGCGCGGGGTGCCGACGACCGCGCTGCGCGGCACGATCCAGAACGACGTGCTCAAGGAGTACATCGCGCGGGGCACGTACATCTACCCGCCACGCGCGAGCATGCGGCTCATCACCGACATCTTCGCGTGGTGCAGGACCCATGCGCCGCAGTGGAACACCATCTCCATCAGCGGCTACCACATCCGCGAGGCCGGAAGCACCGCCGCGCAGGAGGTGGCGTTCACGCTCGCCGACGGGATCGCCTACGTGGAGGCGGCCCTCGCGGCGGGCCTCCACGTGGACGAGGTCGCGCCGCGGCTGTCCTTCTTCTTCAACGCCCACAACGATTTCCTCGAGGAGATCGCGAAGTTCCGGGCCGCGCGTCGGATGTGGGCCCACGTCATGCGTGACCGCTTCGGCGCGAAGGACCCGAAGTCCCACGTGCTGCGCTTCCACACGCAGACGGCAGGCAGCACCCTCGCCGCGCAGCAGATCGACAACAACGTGGTGCGCGTGACCGTACAGGCGCTGGCCGCCGTGCTCGGCGGGACCCAGAGCCTGCATACGAACAGCCGCGACGAGGCGCTCGCGCTGCCGACGGAGCAGAGTGCGCGGCTCGCGCTGCGCACCCAGCAAATCCTCGCGTACGAGAGCGGTGTCACGCGCCACGTGGACCCGTTCGGCGGGAGCTACGTCGTGGAGGAATTGACCGACGCGGTGCAGGCCGACGCGGAGCGTCTCATTGCCGAGATCGACTCCATGGGTGGCATGGTGGCCGCCATCGAGCGCGGCTTCCCGCAGCGGGAGATCCAGGACGCGGCCTACGCGACGCAGCGCGCCGTCGACGCGAAGGAGCAAATCGTGGTCGGGGTCAACGACTTCGTCGTCGAGGAGCCTGCGCCGGCCGACATCCTGCGCGTCTCCGCAGAGCTGGAGGCCAAGCAGGTTGCCCGCCTCGCGACGTTCCGGGCAAACCGCGACACGACCGCCGCACGCGACGCGGTGGCCCGCCTGCAGGATGCCGCGCAGGGCCGCGAGAACACGATGCCGCGCGTGCTGGACGCGGTGGAGGCCGGGGCCACGCTCGGGGAGATCGCCGACGGTCTGCGCGCCGTGTTCGGCACCTACGAGGAGACCGTGGTCATCTGAGCGGGCGGAGCGTCGGCACCCTCAGACGCCGATGTCCTCGTTCCAGACCTCGGGCTTCTCGGCGATGAAGCGGGCCATGAGGTCCTTGGCCTCGTCGAGGTCGAGGTTCACCACCTCGACGCCGTTGGCGCGCAGGTGGTCCTCCGCGCCGAGAAAGGTGTGGTTCTCGGCGAGCACCACGCGCGGAATCTTGTAGAGCAGCACGGCACCCGAACACATCGGGCACGGCGACAGCGTCGTGTACATCGTGGCCCGGGCGTACACGCTGGCCGGGAGCCGGCCGATGGTCTCGAGGCAGTCCATCTCGCCGTGGCGGATGGCACTGCCCTGCTGGACCCTTCGGTTGTGGCCGACCCCGAGCACCCGGCCGTCGACGACGAGCGCCGCGCCAATCGGCACACCCCCCTCGGCGAGACCCTCGCGGGCGGCCGCGAGGGCGTGCGCCATGAAGCGGAGGTCGTCCTCGCAGCTCATGCGACGACGACGCCCTCCCCGTTGTTCGCCGACTTGTCCTTGGACTCGCGCGCGGCCTTGCGGGCCTCGAGCTCCGCGGCCAGCTCCGCCTTCTTCGCGTCGAGTGCCTCCTGGCCGAAGACGTGCGCGAGGACCTCCTCCATGCGGCTGCAGAAGTGGAAGGTCATCGCGTCGCGGATCTCCTTGGGCACCTCGACGAGGTCCTTGCGGTTCCGGTCGGGGAGCAGGACCGTGCGGATGCCGGCGCGGTGCGCCGCGAGCACCTTCTCCTTGATGCCGCCGACGGGCAGCACGGCTCCGCGCAGCGTCGCCTCGCCGGTCATGGCGATGGTCGGGTCGACCTTCAGCCCGGTGAGCAGGCTGACCATGGCGGTGAGCATCGTCACGCCGGCGCTCGGCCCGTCCTTCGGGATGGCGCCGCTCGGCACGTGGACGTGGACGTCGGTGTTGTCGAACACGTCCGGGTCGATGCCAAGGTCCGGCGCGCTCGCGCGGATGTAGCTGCGTGCGACGCCCACGGACTCCTTCATCACGTCGCCGAGGGAGCCTGAGAGCTGCACGATGCCCTTGCCCTTCATCTTCGTCGCCTCGATGAACAGGATGTCTCCGCCCGCGGCGGTCCACGCGAGACCCGTCGCGACACCCGACACCGCCGTCCGCTCCGCCACCTCCGAGAAGAAGTGGATCGGCCCGCGGATCTCCTCGATCTTCTCGGGGGTGAGGACGAGCTTGCCTTCCTGCTTGCCGGACGCGACCTCACGGGCGGTCCATCGTGCCACGGCGGCGATCTCCCGCTTGAGATTGCGGACGCCCGCCTCGCGCGTGTACGCGGTGATGAGGTGCTTCAACGCGGCGTCGGGGATCTCCAGCGCCTCGTGGGTGAGGCCGTGCTCCTCGAGCGCCTCGGGCAGCAGGTACTGCCGCGCGATGGTGAGCTTCTCCTCCATCGTGTAGCCAGGGATCTCGATGACCTCCATGCGGTCCCGCAGCGGGCCGGGGATGGTGTCGAGCACGTTCGCCGTCGCGATGAACAGCACCTTCGACAGGTCGAAGGGCAGGTCCAGGTAGTGGTCGGTGAACGAATCGTTCTGCTCGGGGTCGAGAACCTCGAGGAGCGCGGAGGACGGGTCGCCCCGGTAGTCGCGCCCGAGCTTGTCGATCTCGTCGAGGACGAAGACCGGGTTGTTCGTGCCGGCCTTCTTGACGCCCTTGATGATCTTGCCCGGCAGCGATCCGATGTACGTGCGGCGATGGCCGCGGATCTCGCTCTCGTCGTGCACGCCGCCGAGCGCGATGCGCTGCATCTTGCGGCCGAGGGCGCGCGCGACCGACTTGGCGAGGCTGGTCTTGCCGACGCCCGGGGGACCGACGAGGCACAGGATAGGCCCCTTCATGTCGTTCTTCAGCTTGCGCACCGCAAGGTACTCGAGGATGCGCTGCTTGACCTTCTCGAGGCCGTAGTGATCCTCGTCGAGGATGCGCGCGGCGTCGTTGACGTCCATGACGTCGTCCGTCGAGGTCGCCCACGGCAGTTCGACGAGCCAGTCGATGTAGGTGCGGCTGACGGTGTACTCGGCGGCGCCGGGGCTCATGCGCGCCATGCGCTTGAGCTCCTTGAAGGCGGCCTTCTCGACCTCCTTCGGCATGCGCGCCTTCTTGATGGACTTCTTGAGCTCCTCGAACTCCTCCTGGCGGTCGTCGACCTCCCCGAGCTCCTTCTGGATGGCCTTGAGCTGCTCGCGGAGGAAGTACTCCCGCTGCGCCTTGTCCATCTCCCCCTTGACCTCGGTCTGAATCTTCTGCGACAGCTCGAGGACCTGGATCTCCTTGTTGAGCAGCGCGATGACCTTGGTCATGCGCTCCTTCACGTCGAGCGTGTCCAGGAGCTCCTGCTTCTCCTCCACCCCGATGCTCAGGTTCGTCGCCACGATGTCGGCGAGCGTGCCGGCGTTGTCGATCGAACGGACGAGGAAGCTCGCCTCGGAGGGGATCTGCGGGGACAGCTCGATGATCTTCTGCGCCAACTCGCGCATCTCGCTCATCAGCGCCTCGATCTCGGGCGTGCTCTCGGTGCTCTCCTCGTGCACCGCCACCTGCGCGCGCAGGGTCGGGCTGGTGGTCTCCCAGCGCGTGACCTTGATCCGCGCGAGGCCCTGGATGATGACGTTGAGCTTGTTGCCCGGCATCTTCACCGACTTGAGGATCTTGACGACCGTACCCGTCGCGTAGAGGTCGCCCGGCTCGGGATCCTCGTTCTTGGGATCCTGCTGCGCGACGATGCCCAGCAGCTTGTCGCCCGCGAGCGCACGCTCCACGGCCTCCAGCGACTTGTCGCGCCCGACGTTGATGGGGAACGCCAACACCGGGAAGATCACGGTGTTGCGGATCGCCAGGATCGGGAGGGTGAGCTCCGACGGAAGGTCGACGGCGGCCTGATCGTAGCTCGGGGGGTCAAACGCCATTGCGTGGGCTCCAGGGGGGGTGCGCCGCGGGGTGCGGGGCCACCCCGGGAAGGTATCCACCGCACCCCGCGGGGCAAGCGCGACGATGCGGCGACGGCGTCGATTCCGGCGCGGTCGGCGACACGGCGCGCCCGGCGTGTCGGCCCGCGTGCTCAGTGGGGGCGGCGGCGCGGAAGGACCCCCTCGTCCATGCGAGGCTCGCCGCTGTCCGCGCGGGGATCGCCGTACCAGTCGCGCTCCGGCTCGTCGCTGCGGCCCTGGACGTCGACGTCCTCGTCGGGGCGCGCGATCGCCTCGCCTTCCTCCTCGCCCCAGCCGACGAGCACCTCCTCCCCGGTCGGCGCCGGTGACACCGCGTCGACCTCCCACTCTCCCGCGTCGTCGGGATCGCCCTCCCGCGCGTCGATGCGAGCCTGCTGCTCACGCCGAAGATGGTCATCCAGCGTACGGTCCGGAACCTTCCCGGTGATGTACCGGAGCCCGTCGTACCCCATGCGGTCCTCGACGGTCTCCTCGTTCCTGCGCGGTTTGCGCATCGTGGCCTCCCACGGACACGTTGCCACCCCGGCGGCATCGTCCAGCCGCGGATGCTGGGGCGGGGGGCTGCCCACCCCCCGCAACGCCCCCGGGCCCTTCAGCCGGTGAGTCGCGAGAGGCGTGCGGTCTCGGCGGCGGGGCCGACCCGCCGTGCCAGCAACACCACCGCCGCAGCCAGGCTCGCCGCGTGGAATTCCAAGGGCGGGGCATCGTCGAACTCCACGCGCCATCGCGCGGCCGGCACTGACGTGTCCGGCACCGACGCGCCCGTCTCCGGCACGGCGACGGGCGGCGACGGCGGCGCGACGGCCGCAGCGGGCGCCGGGACCACGGGCACCGCAGCTTCGACGGCCTCCTCGACGCCCTCGCGCGCCGCGGCGTCGTCCACCGGACGCCATCGGTCCGCGCGCCCCGGACGACGCCCGGAACGCCGCGGCACGGGGATCACGACGGCGGGCTCCGGCGCCGACGGCACCGCCGAGGGGCGCACCAGGCGCTGCCGACCCTGACGGGCCTCGGCGCCAGGCAGCACCGACGGTTCCTCCTGCCCACGGGCATGCAGGAACCTGCGCACCCTCACCTCGCGCGACGGCGCCTCGACGCGCGGGGCAGAGACGGGCTCGGACGGCCCCGGCGAGGCGGGCGGATCCGCGGGCGTGGCGGAACCTCCGTCCGATGCCGCATGACGCCGCACGACCACGTCGATCGGCGCGTCGGACGTACGACGGCGCACCCGTCGACCCGGCCGGAACGCGGGGATGCCGCGCCGACGTCGCTCGCCGGCGACGGCCTCGGGAATCACCCCGAGCTCCTTGGCGATGCTGTCGTCCGAGGCGCGGCCGAGGCGCGCCCGCGCCAGCACGGCCACGCCCTGCCCGTCGAGGTCCTCGCCCGCCACGCGGAGGCCCAGCCGGGCGAGCGCCCGTCGGATGCGCCGCGGCTCCGTGTCGAACGCGCGCGCCACCGCCCGGATGCTCGCGCACGCCAGCATGCGCCGCGCCTCGGGCCACCACGGGGCGTCCTGGGCGGCCATGCCGCGCCCGGCCTCCACGAGCGCGCGTGTCAACGCCGCGGGATCGACGCCCCGGGCCGCCGCCACCTCCGCGAGCGAGGACGTCTCGAGCGCCTCGCGCCATGCCCCCGCGCTCTCCATCGCGACAACCCTCCCGCCCCATGGTATCCCGCCGCGATGGCCGCCGCCGTGTCCGTCCCCCCGCGCCCCGGAGCGTTCGTCGCACACGCGCCCGGGACCCTGGTGGTGATCGGGGACCCCGCCGAGTGGACCGACGCCTCCGCGCTCGTCGTGCCCACCGAGCGGCGGGTGACCGTGGTGGCGGAGCATGCCACCGGGCTCGAGGCCCTCCGGAGCGCCGACGACGAGGCCTGGTTCGACGGAGAGGACGGCCCGCTCGCGTGGATCGGCCGGCTGGCGCACACGTTGTCGCGCACCTGGGGCCTTCCCCGGACCGGCCGCCTTCGCCTCGAGGGGGACCTGCGGCACGGCCAGGGGGTGCGCGCCGCCGCCGCCATCGCCGTCGTGCGCGCGCTCGCGGGACTGCACGGCCGGACCCTCGACCCGGCCCAGGAGATCGCGCTGGCACGGGAGTCCTGCCCCTTCCGGGCCCTCGCCCTCGCGGGCTCCGCCCACGGGACGCCGATCCACGTCCGCACCGCGCACGGAGACATCCACGCCACGCCCGTGTCCGGGCACCTGCACCTCGTGCACGGGCGGTTCCCGCGCAGCGACACGCCCCGCCGCGCCCGCGCCGAGCTGCGCGCGATGCTCGCCGGCGAGCTCCGGCTCCGGGACGTCGTCGCGGTCCACCGCGTGGCGGCGCTGCACAGCGCCGTCGAGGACCACGAGGCGGAGACGCGACACCTGCTCGACGCGCTTCGGCGAAGGTCCGTCGGCGAGGTGGGCGCGGCCCTGGAGGCGGCCGCACGCGCCGACGCGGCGCGGTCTCGGGACTCGCTCGGGGGACTTCGATGTCCGGGTGCCGTGCAGGCGCTTCGCGCGCTGGCGGCGAGCGGGTCCCCGGGCGCGCGCATGCTCGGCCCGGGAGGCGATCTCGGCGTGGTGGCGGTGTTCGCGGACGCGGACGGCGCGGCGGGTGGAGCCCGCGCCCTCGACGCCCTCGGCGTCCACGCGGAGACCGTGCGGGTCGACTCCGAGGCGTGAGTGCGCCGCCGACGCCGCGCGGTGGTGAAGGCCTTGCAAAAGCTGCGGACGTCACGCCCGTCATCGGCTACAACGCGGGCGCCACGGAGGACCCCATGCCCGCGCTGCTCGCGCTGCTCGCCTGCGCCTCGGACTACAACCTGAAGAACGGGCCGGTGGACGTGAACCCCGGCGACGTGACGGCCTGCCCGTTCACGCAGGTCGAGGACACGCCGTTCTACCGCTACGACTGCAACCCGGTGTTCCCGGCCCAGGGCAACCCCGACGCCGCGTGGGCCTCCGACGTCGTGGACGTGACGTTCGCGGTGACCGAGGTCATGGAGCACCCCTTCTACCAGGCGTGGTACGTCGGCGCGAACGAGTCCAGCGACGGCTACAGCGGCATCGGCTACGCCGTCAGTCCGGACGGAACCGGCTGGACGACGCACCCGCAGAACCCGGTGTTCCAGGAGACGGCCGCGAACGCCTGGGACGGCGACACGATGGCCGGGCTGCAGGTGGTCTGGGACGCGACCCGCGCGGCCTACGTGATGGTGTACCAGGGCATCAACTTCGGACGGAACACGTGGGGCATGGGCGTGGCCACCTCCCCGGACGGCGTGACGTGGGAGAAGCAGGCCGGCAACCCCGTCGTGGACTTCACCACGCAGCTGACCGACCTCCATTGGTGCTGGCCGCTCGGCCTGACCGCCAGCGGAGACGGGAACTACACCGGCTACATCGCCGGGCAGCCCATCTACGACATCTGGGACCCCGAGTACTACGAGGGCCGCCAGACCTGCGACGTCTACCGCGTGCAGTCCACCGGCCTCGGCACCTGGACGGTCGAGCCGACGCCGGTGTTCGGTGCGGCCGCCAACGGTGCCTGGGACGACACGGGCTTCACCAGCATCGCCATCGAGGAGCTCGATGGCGTGACCTACATGTTCTATGTCGGCTTCGGCGACTGGGAGCAGCACACGGGCTACGTCTCCGCGAGCGGCACGTTCCTCGGCTACGCGACGCTGGAGGGGGGAAGCTGGGTCCGTCAGGGCCGCGTCCCGCTGAACATGACGACCGACGGCGACGTGCGCGCGGTCGCCGCACGCCGCGTCGGCACGCGCATCCACCTGTGGGTGACGGACGCCTACCCGGGCGAGGACGCCGCCGCCGACCCGCAGGCGGGCGTCGGCTACTTCCTGTTCGACCCGAACG
This sequence comes from Pseudomonadota bacterium, assembly GCA_039800105.1. Lineage (GTDB taxonomy): Bacteria > Myxococcota_A > UBA796 > UBA796 > SXON01 > CAMAXZ01. The sequence continues at coordinate 7,973 of JBDLRI010000138.1, read as the reverse complement.
CCACCACGGCCGCCGAGTGAAGGAGCCCGCCATGACGCGCATCGCCACGCTTCTCCTTCCCTTCCTGACCGCCTGCGAGGGCGGCGCCACGGGGCCGATGTCCACCTGCGAGTCGCTCTGCGGCGAGCTGGTGACCGAATGCGCCTACGACGCCTACCCCAGCATGGAGAGCTGCTTGCAGGGCTGCAACCACCTCGCGGAGAACGGCGCCGACGTCGACGCGCGCCTCGCGTGCGTGCAGGCCGCGCAGTGCGACACCTTCGCGGTGGTGGCGTGCGAACGCGAGGCGACGGCGGCCCCCCAGCCCTGAACGGACCGGGGGGCGTTGCGGGGGGCCACGGCCCCCCGCCCCAGGAACCTCCGGCTCAGCCGTCGTACCGCACGAGGCTGCGCACCTCGGACGGCGCCAGGAGCGCGCGGGCGCCGAGAAACGCGAGCTCCAGGACGAACGCGAACCCGACCACCTCGCCGCCCAGTCGTCGGGCGAGCTGGCCGGCCGCGACCGCCGTGCCACCGGTCGCGACGAGATCGTCCACGACCAGCACGCGCTGGCCCGGGCGCACGGCGTCCTCGTGGAGCTCCAGGGTGGCTTCGCCGTACTCCAGCGCGTAGTGCTCGCGCAGGGTGCGGTAGGGCAGCTTTCCCGGCTTGCGGGCAGGCGCGAACGCGGCGCCGAGGGCCATGGCGAGCGGCGCGCCGAAGATGAAGCCGCGCGACTCCATCCCGACCACCACGTCTACCGCCGCCCCCCGCCAGCCGTGGGCCAGATAGGTCGTGATCTCCGTCATCAGCCCGGGGTCCGCCAGGACCGGGGTGATGTCCTTGAACACGATGCCGGGCTTCGGGAAGTCGGGAACGTCCCGCACCGCCGCGCGGATACGACCCTCGAGCGCGCTCACGACGGCTCCGTGGACGCGGCGGCGCGGCGGGCCCCGTAGACCTTCACGGCCAGCCACCCCCCGAGGAGCGCCACCACGAGCCCGACGAACCACAGCAGGTCGTGCTTGAGGACGTGCTGGAGCGCCTCCGGGTTCTGGAGCAGGTCCGGCCGCGCCCCGATGGTGCGGGCGCCGTACCACGCGAGGATGCCGCACCACAGCGTGGACCCGACGAAGGTGACGCCCACGAACGGAAGGAACGGGACGCGCACGAGGCCCGCGGGGAAGCCGATCAGGTGACGCACCACGGGCAGCAGGCGCGCCCCGAACACGCCCGGCAGGGCGAAGTCCGCGAGCCATGCCTCCGCGAGCGCCAGCCGCTCGGGGGGCAGCAGGAACCAGCGTCCCCAGCGCTCGACGAAGGCGCGGCCGAGCCAACGCATCGACCCGTAGCACACGCTCGACCCGAACGTGGAGCCCACGCCGCCGGCCAGCACCACGCCGGGGAGGCTCATCTGCCCCTGGGCCGCGTAGTAGGCGGCCGGCGGGATCACGATCTCGCTCGGGATCGGCACGATGGTGCTCTCCAGCGCCATCATGAGGAAAACTCCGGGGTAGCCGGCCTCCTTCGTGAACTCGAACCACTGGACCATCAGCGCGTGGAACATGCGTCCTCCAGGCCCCACGTCCGCACGACGCCAAGCAGGTCGTGCGCGGTGAGATCCATCTGCAGCGGGGTGATGACGGACCAGCCGTCCTCGCACAGCGGGCCGTCCGCGTCCGGGGCGCCCGCGAAGTGGTCGTGCTCTCCGCCGATCCAGTAGTAGCGGCGGCCGCGCGGGTCGAGCTTCTGCTCGACGGAGGCGGCGTAGTGACGCAGCGCGAGGGGCGCGATCCGAACGCCGCGGACCTCCCCCGCGGGCAGGTCCGGGACGTTGAGGTTCAGGAGGATCCGGGACGGCAGCCCGTGGTGGAGCAGCCGCGGGGCCACCTGCCGCACGGCGGCCTGCGCCGTCTCCCAATGCGGGGTGTCCGAGCGCACCCACAGGCTGACCGCGAGGGCGGGAACGCCGAAGCTCGCGGCCTCGCGCGCCGCAGCGACGGTACCCGAGTAGACGACGTCATCCCCGAGGTTCGCGCCTCGGTTGATGCCCGAGAGCACGAGCGACGGCGCGTCCGGCAGCAGGTGGTGGATGGCCAGGTAGCTGCAGTCCGCCGGGGTACCGGTGACCGCGAACCGCCGCGGGCCGTGCGTGTGCACGCGCAGCGGTTCGTGCATCGTCAGCGCGTGGGACCGCGCCGACTGCTCCGTGGCGGGCGCGACCGTCCACACCTCGCCGAGCTCCGCCGCCACCGCCTCGAGCGCGTGGAGACCGGGGGAATCGATGCCGTCGTCGTTGGTGACCAGGATGCGCATCGCGAGGCGGATAACACGCGGACGCGTTAGCCCCGCCTCCCCATGCGACCCCGCTACGCCGATCTCTTCCGCCGCCTGCGCGACCCGGATCCCGCCGCCGCGGACGCGGCCTTCGACGCCATCCTGTTCGACCGCGGCGAGGCGGTGCCGGACATCGTCGAGTGCTACCAGAAGGCCTCTCGGGACGACCTCACCCGCTTCGACATGATCCAGCTGCTCGGCTTCTCGGAGTCGCGCGCCTCGATTCCGACCCTCCTGCAGGCGCTGCACGATCGCTCGCCGCAGGTGCGCGCCGAGGCGTGCCGGTCCCTGGAGGACCTCCGCGCGGCCGAGGCGGTGGAGGCGCTCGGGGCACGCCTGCAGGACGTGGACGAGGACGTCCGGCACGCGGCACGCGAGGCGCTCGACAAGATCCTGTCGCCTCCGTGATACGGTAGCCCGCATGCTGCTCACGTTGCTCGCGCTCGTCGCTCCCGCCGCCGCGTCGGAGGACTGGGTCGCGCTCATGCGCGCGGCGTGGGCGGAGGTGCGTGCGTACCGCGCGGAGGAGCGCGTGCTGGCACGGGTCGACGGACGACTGCGGGAGGAGATCCGGCTGGATGTCGTGTGGCGTGCGCCTGGAGAGACCCAGCTGCGATGGCGGGAGGGCCACGACGGGGCGGGCCGCCTGCTGTACCACCACCCCGAGAATTTCGGTGGAAACGCACGGCTGGCCGAGGGTCGCGACGCGCGCCGACCCGGGGACATCCTGACCGTCGGGCCCGACTCTCCGTCGCTGCGCGCGGTGCTGCCGGTGCCGCTCGCCCGCGTCCAGCTGGGCTGGGTCGTCGGCGAGGTCACCTCGCGGTTCGGCCGTTCGCTGGAGACGCTGCCCGCGCCGAAGCCCGACATGATCGAGGGAGAGCCGGTCTGGCGCATCGAGCTTCCCGGGGACGGACGCAGCGGCTACGCCAAGGCCGAGCTGGCCTGGGGCCAGGCGTCCCGGCTGCCCGTGCGCTTCACGACATGGGATGCGAGCGGCCAAATCCAGGAGCGCATGCTTTGGACGGGCCTGCAGGTGAACCCGCGCGTCCAGGACGCCAAGGACTTCACGCTCGGGAGTACGACCGCGCGCCCGTGACGCCGCTCGCGCGCGCGCTTGCCCGGCGGACCCCCGTGTCCACCTAGCGAGCATGCGCGTCGCGGCACCCCGCGTGGCCTCCCTCGCCCTGCTCCTGCTCCCGGTCCTCCCGGGCGGCCGGGCGAAGGGCGCGGCGCCCGAGCTTCGGTCGCACGGCCTCGTGCGGGAGGAGGACCCCTGGGTGCCGGGGCGCGTCCTGGTCGCACCGCGCACCGGCGTGGACCCCGCACGCCTGGCGCGGCGGCACGGCGCCCGGCTCGCCTCGCCACCCGGACCCTCCGGCTGGGTCGCCCTCACGTGGGACGGAACCCGCCCGCGCGCCGACCTCCTGGCGCGACTGACCGTCGACCGGGACGTGCGTCTCGCGACCCTGGAGGGCCGCACCTACGGAACCTCCGGCGCGGCGGTCCCCTTCGCGGAGGGACCGGCGGCCATGGACGCCGTTCCCCGCGCGCACCTCCGCACGCTCCAGTGGCACCGCGCGGCCGTGGACCCCATGCCGGTCCCGCAGGACCTCGGGCGGGTCACCGTGGCGGTGCTCGACACGGGCGTCGCCTACGAGGACCGTGTCGACGCACGACGGACCTGGAGGCGAGCGGGGTCCCTCCGCTGCGTGCGCTTCGTGGCACCCGCCGACTTCATCGAGCACGACGGACATCCCAACGACGACCACCAGCACGGGACCCACATCGCGAGCCTCGTCGCCGGATGCGATGCCCTGCCGGGGGTTGCGCCCGGCGTGCGCCTCATGCCCGTGAAAGTGCTCGACCACGAGGACGTGGGCACGGAGCTGGCCCTCGTGGACGGCATCCACCATGCCGTGGAGCACGGCGCGCACGTCGTGAACATGAGCCTGAGCTTCGGCCCGGGGTACGTCGCCGGCCCCGCGCTGGTCGAGGCGCTGGAGCGGGCGGCCCACGCGGACGTCGTCCTCGTCGCGGCGGCGGGCAACGAGGGCGGCGAGGTCGTGACCCAGCCGGCCGCCAGTCCCCTGGTGGTCGCCGTCGGCGCATTGCGTCCCATCGACGCCCAGCGGCTCGCGCCCGCGGGCTACAGCAACGCCAGCCCCCGGGTCGACCTGGCCTCCCCCGGGGGTGCGCTCGACGCGGACCGGAACGGGGATGGCATCGTGGACGGCATCCTCGCCGAGACGATCGCCCTGCAACATCCGTCCTCGCTGGGATGGTGGCTCTACGCGGGCACCAGCCAGGCCGCGGCCCTGGTGAGCGCGGCGGCCGCGCACCTCGTGCGCGCGGGCCTCGATGCCCCGCGGGTCCGGGCGGTCCTCGAGGGCACCACCCGGCCGGAGCCCCTCGCGGGCCAACCGTGGGTGGACGGCCACGGCAGTGGACGACTGTCCCTCGCGGCCGCGCGCGACGCGACCCACGGCGAGGTGCCGCCGCCCCCGTCCTACTTCGTCGCGCTGCTGCCATGGCTCGAGGCCGGCACGATGCAACGGGTGCGCCCACGCCTCCGGGCGGTCGTGCTCGACGCGCAGGCCCGTCGTGCGGCGGGCGTGACGCTGGTCGGGTCCCTGGAGGGGACCGGCGGCACGTCGTGGGCCTGCCGTACCGATGGGGACGGGACCTGCAGCGTCGACGGCCACTGGCGCACGCCGCGCCCCGAGGATCGCTGGACGTGGCGGGCGGAGGGTGTCGTCGCCGACGGGGTCAGCGGGCGCCCGGGAGCCGCGGCCTTCATCAACCGTGGCCTGCAGGCCCTTCTGGGCGCCATGGACCGCGACGGGACCGTCCGCGGCGCCGTCCTCGGCTTCCGCTGGCGCGCGGGTCGACAGCCCGAGCTCGGCGCTGTCGCCGACGGCGTCGCCCTCGTCGACCTCGACACGCTGCGGGGCCAGACTCCCCGCGCCCGGCTCCTGGTGAACGGCACCCTCGAGGCCACCCCGGCCACGGCCTCGGGGTCCCTGGCGATCTCGGCCGCCACGGCGGGGCTTGCGCCGTCCGTGCGCCTCGTGCCCCACGACGGCGGCGGCGCCTGGGGATGGCGTTTGCTGCGCACGCGCGAGGGCGCACGCCCGCTGCTGGTCCTGGATGCCGTGGCCCTCGCCGCGAGCCCGCTCGACGTCACCGCTCCCGGTCTGTACGGCGGGCTGGGCCGCGGGTGGACGCCGATGCTCGTCGGCACCGGCCCGATGCCGGGACCCGTGGCGACGAACCGCCGCAACGGCCTGGACCTGACGCGGACGCCCGTGGGCGCCTGGCTCGAGGCGGGCGGGTGGCCGGCGTGGCAGCAGCCCTGACGCCACGCCGCAGGGCGCTACGCCACCTGGACACCCACGGCAGCCACCGCGAGGGCGGCCGCTACCGGCACGGAGAGGTTGTCGTCCACGCCGCGCACGCCCACCTCCGCGCACGCGCCCGCGATCCCCGCGGCCAGGGCCGGCACCCACGCGCCCTGGACCTCGGGCCACCCGATGCGCAGCGCCGCCCACGCCGCGAGGGCACCCACGCCGGCGAACGCCATCGTGCCCTCCAGCGAACGGCGCGGCCCGAGACGCGTGCGGCCCCACCGTCGACCCACGGCGCCCGCGGCCGGGTCGCCGAATCCCAGCACCGCGATGGCTGCCGCCGCCGCCGGCGACGGTGCGCCGACCGCGAGCAACGCGAGCCCCGTCGCGTACCAGGTGCCGGAGTTCACGCCGACCCGTTCGTGCGGATGCGCGAACACGCCGAAGCTGCCCATGAGCGCCGCGTTCACCGAGGTCACCCGGCGGCGGGCCCATTCGAGCCCCCAGCAGGCTGCCGCGACCGAGAGCGCGACGGCCTGCAGCCGCACCGGAGGCAGGGTGGCGAGGAGCCAGAGGGCGAACAGCGCAGCCCCGGCGTGCAGCGCGCTGCGCGGGAGGTTCTCGGGACGGGATGCGTCGGTGGCCATGGCCGGGGAGGATGCCGCCCGCCTGTCACCGCGACGTCACGGGTCACGCCGCATCCGTGCGGTGCAGTGGTTGACCTGCGTCGCGGGCCGTGGCACGTTCGCACGCATGATGCTCCTGACGCTCGCCGCCGTGACGCTCGTCCACGCTTCCGACGGGACCCCGTCGGCGTCCGCTCCGCCCGCGCCCGCGGAACCGCCGGTGACGTCGGCCCTCGTGGGACCGGCCAGCCCGCCCACAGGGGCGACGGAGCCCGCACCGGCGGCTCCGACGACCGCGGACGCGGTCCCTCCGGTGCCCGCGTGCCCGGCCGTGGCGACGCTCTCCGGTGCCGCGGACGCATGGATCGCGGCCGCCGGCGCCGGCGACGCCGCCGCGTTCCAGCGGGCCGACACGACGCTTCGCGAGGCCCGTCAGGCCGCCGAGGCCAACGCGTCGACGGACCCGGCCTGCGCGAGCGCGCGCGCGGACGTGGACGCACGCCTCGCCGCCACGCGACCGCCGCTGTTTCTCGTGTCCCCCCCGCCGCCGCAGGAGGTGGAGGTTCGCGCCGCCGCGCTGAGCCTCAAGCTCGACGATCTGTCCTCGGCGCAGACGGACATGCCGGGGTTCACCGACACCGCGGGCGCGTACGCCCTGAAGCCGACCCCGAAGAACCTCCCGCCCGACCCGTACCGCCTCATCGACTTCTCAGCCTACACCCTCGACTTCCTCGAATGGCAGGTAAGCCCGACCCGGGTGGGGTTCGGCATCTTCCCGCACGTCCAGGTCGGGACCACGTGGGCGCTCTGGGGCGTGGGACTGCGCAACATGTCCTTCAAGGCGCACGCCTCGCACGACCGCCCGTTCGACCTTGCGCTGCACGGCAGCTGGTACCAGCTCCCGACCTCGGTCCTCCGCGCGACCTACCTCTCCGCGGGAAGCACCGCGAGCGTGGTGCTCACGAAGGGCTGGAGCGTGCACGGCGGGGTGACCTACGTCGACTCCTCGGCCACGGGCCAGCTCGATTTCGGCGCGGTCCAGGAGATCGCGTCGTTCCTTCTCGGAGACAAGGACGGCGAATCCTCCGTCGTCGCCCATGCGCGCGGCCAGTTCGTGAACGCCCGCTTCGCCACCGACCTGCGCCTGAACCGGCGCGACAGCATCGTGCTGCAGGCGTCGTCGACCGTCTACGCCAAGGGCCAGACCGACGCGGCGGCGCGCAAGGGCCTCGACACCATCGGGCTGAAGGACACCCTCTCCTCCGAGGGCGCGGTGCCGCTCGGAGAGTCCTACAACGTGTCCCTCGCGTGGCACTGGTCGTGGGAGCACCTCAACCTTCGGCTCGGCCTCGGCACGTCGAACGTCTTCGGCGCGTGGCTCTCCCCCTCCACGGAGTTCAGCTACCGCTTCGGCGGTGAATCCGCGTGGAAGGAGCGCCGCATGCGCAAGGCCCACAAGGCGGGGGAGGCCGGGAAGGACGAGAAGCGTGGCCGCAAGGCCGACCGCAAGGCCCGGAAGGAAGCCGAGAAGCAGCGGAAGAAGGACGAGCAGGAACGCAAGGACGCACCCGCGACGCCGCCGCCGGGCACACCCGCACCGAAGTAGTCCGCACATGGGGCGGGGGTTCAGGCCACCCCCGCAACGCCCCGGCCCGCGGCGCGCAGGGTGATACACGAACATGTA
>JBDLRI010000137.1:0-3638 GCA_039800105.1 Pseudomonadota bacterium | reverse complement strand
GGAGACCGAGGCGGCCGTCCCCGTTCACGTCCTCGTCGATGTCCAGGCGGCCGTCCCCGTCGAGGTCCTCGTCCACGTCCAGGCGACCGTCCCCGTCGAGGTCCTCGGCGGCGCCGTCCAGACGGCCGTCCGCGTCGGCGTCGGGCTCCGCCACGTCCAGGCGGCCGTCCCCGTCGAGGTCCAGCTCCGCGGCGTCGAGGCGGCCGTCCCCGTCCAGGTCCTCCCCGTCATCGAGGCGGCCGTCCCCGTCGAGGTCCGGCTCCGCGGCGTCGAGGCGGCCGTCCCCGTCCACATCCTCCCCGTCATCGAGCTCCTGGTCCCGGTCTGCGTCCTCGTCCACGTCGCGGCGACCGTCCCCGTCCACGTCCTCGTCCACGTCGCGGCGACCGTCCCCGTCCACGTCTTCGGCCACGTCGCGGCGACCGTCCCCGTCCAGGTCCTCGGCCGCGTCGCGACGGCCGTCGTTGTCCACGTCCTCGTCCACGTCGAGGTGATCGTCGTCGTCCTGGTCCTCCGCCGCGTCGCGGCGGCCGTCCCCGTCCACGTCCTCGTCCACGTCGAGACGGCCGTCCCCGTCGACGTCCTCGGGGTCCACCACGTCCGCATCGACCCGGGTGTCCACGTCGTACACCCGCAGGTGCATCACGCCGCGGCCGTCGGCCTCCCCCTCGTCCTGGTCCGTGTGGTACATCAGGAACCGCCCGTCCGGCGACCACGCGGGTCCGCCCACCTCGGCCAGGACGGCCTGGGCCACGGGCGGGGACCCCGCGAAGCGCGTCCGGGGCGACGCGGGCTGCAGCGCGTCCTGCGGTGTCGCGGCCCACGCGTCGTACACCCACACCGCGCTGGCGCCCGGCGTGCACGTCACCGCGTCCGCCGGGCACGTGCGCACGAAGGCCAGGCGCGTGTGGTCCGGCGACCAGACCGCCTCGGTGACCTCCTCCACGACGGGCAGATCGATGTCGTCCACCCCGTCGGTCCACGCCTCGTAGAGATCCGCCGCACCCCCGTCGAGCGCGCCCGAGAACACGAGGAAGCTGCCGTCCGGCGCCCAGCTCGGCGCGCGGTCGTCGCGCAGGATCGGGCCCGCGGGACCCATCTCGTCGCGCGTGAGCTGCACGGCGTCCCCCGCCACCAGCGCGGCGGAGGTGTCCACCGACATCTTCCACAGGTCCCAGCTCGCGCCCGAATCGTCCGCGAAGGCAATCCACGCGCCATCGGGCGACCAGGCCGGCTCCCGCTGCTCGCCGTCGAGCTCCCCGGTGAGGTTGACCAGGCCATCTCCGGCGGCATCCACCGCCCACACGTCCCGCGCACCCCCCTCGTCCCGCTCGAAGGCCAGCCACGTCCCGTCGGGGGACCAGCACGGGCGCGCGTCCTCGCCACCCGCCGGCGTCAGCGCGCGCAGGTCTCCGGTCGAGGGCGTGTAGACCCACAGCGCCCGCGGACCGGCACGGTCCGACACGAACGCCACGCGCGCGGGCTCGATGCCCTCCGGCGTCCAGACACCCTCGAACTCTCCGACGTCGGGGATCGCGACGATGACCTCCGGGGTCGAGGCCCGCAGCTCCGGGTTTCCACCCGGCCCGACGGCCGGCTCGAGATCCGTCACGACGAGGTCCGCGCCATCCGACACGCTGCGCGCGTAGGCCAGCTGCCGCGACGTGCTCGCGCCCGTCGGAGCCCACGCGGGCGCGCGCCCGAACGACCCGTCGAAGAGCGCGGTCTGGCCGCTCCCGTCGTCCGCCATGCGGAAGATGCGGTAGCGCCCGTCGCCGCGGTTGCTGGCGAAGGCGATCGTGCTGCCGTCGGGACTCCAGGCCGGCTCCACGTCCGCGGCGCCCCCGTCGATGTCCTCGTGCGTGCCGACCGACCCGTCGAAGTTCGTCAGGCGCTGCGGCACCCCCGGTCCGTCGTAGCCGAGGCTCATGTCGAGATCCGCGAAGGGCTCGCCGGGACCCCGGATGCCGTCCTGGTTCGTGTCGGTGAACGGCTCGCCCGCGAGCGCCGACATCACGAAGATGTCCGCGTTCTGTCCGGGATTGCCGGAGAACGCGACCTGCGTGGAATCCGGCGACCAGGTGGGGTGGACCTCGTCCACGGCGGTCCCGCCGCCGAGCGGGTAGTTGTCGTACACGCGCCGCACGCGCACCACGTTGTCCACGTGCACGGGGAACTCGAGCGTCGTGGTGGCGCCCTCGGGATCGCGCGCCGTCACGTAGACCACGTACTCGCCGGCGTCGCGGTGCAGCGGGGTGAGCCAGAGCGTCCCCTCGACGAGGCGCACCCAGGATTCGACGCCGCAGCTGTCGCAGGAGCCACCGAGCTGCAGCTCGATCGTGCCGCCCTCCGGATCCGCCACGTCCACCCGCACGGAGGCGGCCTCGCCCTCGGCGAGGCTCACGAGCATCGTGGCGACGTCGGTCGAGGTGGCCACGCCCGCCGAGGTGTCTCCGTCGCGCACCTGCACCGACACGGCGGAGGTGGCGTAGGTCGTGACGTCCGCCACCGCATTGAACGCGGGCGCCTGGTTCTCCGGCTCCACGCCGGTGTCCGTGGCGGTCGCCGTGGCGGTGTTCGTGGCGGTGTCCGTGCCGGAGCCGGTGTCGGTGTCCGACCCGGTGCCCGTGTCGCTCGCAGTGGCGGTGTCGGTCGCCGTGCCGGTGTCCGTGGCCCCGGTGTCCTTCTCGTCGCCGCTGCACGCCACCAGCCACGCGAGCGAAACGAGGAGCGGGGTGTGGAGGATCGTCGGACGCATGCGGACTCCCGTCAACCCGCTCATGGTAGCGCACGCGCGCGCGCTCCACCAGCACGCCGCGCGCCACGACGCGCTCAGGGAAGCAGGAACTCCACCAGCGCGATCGTGCCGTCGCGGAGGGTGTACCGCACGAGCACCTCCCCGGCGCTGCGCACGCCCGTCTCGCGGTGCGTGCGCGTCCACCGCTCGTGCTCGACCACGTGCGGGCCGAGCATCAGCCGCCCGTCGACCTCGGCGCGCACGTCCCGGTAGTCGGCGAACAGCCCCGCGTAGCGCGCCCGGAAGGCCTCGGCCCCCTGCGTGCGCACGCTCCCGTCCGCCTCGAGGACCCGCACCTCCGGGTGGTAGCAGGCGCAGAAGGCATCGAGGTCGGCGGCGTTGTAGGCCTCCAACTGCCGGCGGGACATCGCCACCACCTCCGGCTCCGTCTCCGGGGCGGAGGGGGACATCCCCCTCCGCAACGCCTCCCCCGACGTGTCCTTCATCGTTCACCCCACCGTGGTCGCATGCGTCGACAGACCGAGCGGCCGCACCGCCTCGCATACGCGTACCGCGGCGTCCGGATCCGCGACCAGCCCGAACGCGACGCCGCCCCCCCCCGCACCGGAGAGCTTCGCGCCCAGGCATCCGGCGTCGCGGAGCATCGCGCAGGCCGCATCGAGCCTCGGGGTGGACGCGCCCGCCACCTGCAAGGCCGCGTGGGCCGAGTCGAGGGTCCGCCCGAGCGACACCCGGTCGCGCGCGCGCACCTGCGCGACGGCGTCCTCCGCGAGCGCGCCGAGCCGGTCGAGGGCCTCGCGCGCCGCCCAGGACGCGTGGGCCCGCTCCGCCACCGTCGCGACCATCGTCGACGTGGCGGGTCCCTCCCCGGTGTCCACGA
>JBDLRI010000136.1:0-55794 GCA_039800105.1 Pseudomonadota bacterium | reverse complement strand
GCCTGGGCACCGGCGGAACCATCTCCGGGATCGGCCGCTACCTGAAGGAGAAGAACCCGGCCGTGAAGATCGTCGGCGTGGACCCGGTGGGCTCGCTCTACTTCGACTACTTCCACACCGGACAGATGACGACGCCGTACTCCTACAAGGTCGAGGGGATCGGCGAGGACTTCATGCCCAGCACCATCGACTTCCGGTACATCGACGACGTCGTGCGGGTCAACGACAAGGAGTGCTTCCAGGTGGCCCGTCGGCTGGTGCGCGACGAGGGCATCTTCGGAGGTTCCTCGTGCGGCGCGGCGGTGGCGGGCGCGCTCAAGTGGATGCGCGAGAACGGCAAGCCCGGCATGCGCGCGCTCGTCCTGCTGCCGGACTCCGGCGCCCGATACCTGAGCAAGACCTACAACGACAACTGGATGCGCGAGAACGGGTACCTCGAACCCGAGATGACGATGGGCTCGGTCAAGGACCTCCTCGACCGAAGCGGGCGGGATCGCACGCTCGTCACCGTGACGCCCGACCAGAAGGTGTCCGAGGTGATCGGAATCATGAAGCTCCACGGCGTGAGCCAGGTGCCGGTCGTGGAGGACCGCAAGGTGCTCGGCATGCTGCACGAGAGCCGCCTGCTCGAGCGGGCGCTCGCCGGCACGCGCGGTGACACCGCGGTGCGCGAGCTGATCGAGATGAACTACTGCACGGTCGACGAGCACACCGACATCCCGACCCTGACCGAGCTGTTCAAGCGCGCGAAGGTGGCGATCGTCATCGAGGACGACGGGGCGCCGGTGAACATCATCACGCGCATCGACCTCATCGACCACATCGCCGCGTTGACCGCGGGCGGCCGGGGGAACGCGTGAAGGGCGACACCCGCGGCGCGCGCTTCGACACGCTCGCCATCCACGCCGGGCAGGCGCCCGATCCCACGACCGGCGCGGTGATGACGCCCATCTACCAGGTGTCCACCTACGCGCAGGAGACCGTCGGGGGACACAAGGGCTACGAGTACAGCCGCACCGACAACCCCACGCGCACCCCGCTCCAGGAGTGCCTCGCGGCGCTGGAGGGCGGGGCGCACGGGCTGGTGTTCGCGAGCGGACTGGCGGCCACGGACACCCTCGTCCGGACGCTGGTGCGCCCCGGCGAGCTGGTGGTGTGCGGCGATGACGTCTACGGCGGCACCTACCGCCTCTTCGACAAGGTCCACCGGCACTGGGGCCTGCGCTTCGCGTACGCGGACGTCTCGCGCGTCCCGCCCGCGCAGGCCATCCCGGAGGGCACCGCGCTCGTGTGGCTGGAGACGCCGACCAATCCGCTGCTGAAGGTCGCCGACATCGCCGCGGTGTGCGCGCGCGCCCACGCGGTCGGCGCGAAGGTGGTCGTCGACAACACCTTCACGACGCCGGCGTTCCAGCGTCCGCTCGCGCTCGGCGCGGACTTCGTCATGCACAGCACCACGAAGTACCTCAACGGCCACAGCGACGTGGTCGGCGGCGCGGTGGTGACGAACGACACCGAGGCCTACACGCGTCTCAAGTTCCTGCAGAACGCGGCGGGCGCGGTGCCTGGGCCCATGGACTGCTGGCTGACGCTGCGCGGCCTGAAGACGCTGTCCGTCCGCATGGAGCGCCACGCCCGGACCGGCGCGCAGCTCGTCGCGTGGCTCGCGGCCCATCCGGAGGTGGAGGCGGTCTACCACCCCATGCTGGCGACGCACCCGAACCACGACGTGGCGAAGCGCCAGATGTGCGGCTTCGGCGGCATGATCTCCTTCGAGGTCCGAGGCGGCCTCGAACGGGCGAAGCGCTTTGTCGAGGCGACCCGCATCTTCACGCTCGCCGAGAGCCTGGGCGGCGTGGAGAGCCTCATCGAGCTGCCCGCGCTGATGACCCACGCCAGCATCGAGCCCGAGAAGCGCCGTGCCATCGGCATCGCCGACGGGCTGGTCCGGCTGAGCGCCGGGCTGGAAGACGCCGACGACCTGCAGGCGGACCTGCAGCACGCCTTCGACACCTCCCGCTGAACCGCCACGGAGCGCGCGATGTACCACGACTTCCTCATCCTCGGCGGCGCGGGCCTCGTCGGCCTGCAGGTGTGCCGGCAGATCCTGCAGAACATGCAGCCCCGGCGCATCGTCGTCGCGAGCCTGACCGAGCAGGAGGCCGTCGGGGCCTGCGGCCGGCTCCGCAAGGAGTTCGGGGATGCCGTGGCCTTCGTGCCCGCGTGGGGCAACCTGTTCGTGCCGCGCGAGATGGCGTCGCTGCCGCGCGCCGCCATCCTCGGCAACCCGGCCCTGCGCCGCCAGCTGCTCGCCGCGGTCTACGACGACTACGACGCCGCCTACCGCGACAACACCCTGGTGCAGCTCATCGCCACGCACCGGCCGGAGGTCGTCGTCGACTGCGTGAACACCGCCACGGGGTTCAGCTACCAGGACGTCTTCGACGGGGCGGCGAAGGTGCGCGGCTGGATCGGCGGCGCGGGGTTCGACGCGCGCGGCACCGATGACCTCGAGGCGTTCCTGCTCTCGCAGTCGGTGCCACAGCTCATCCGGCACGTGCGCTTCCTGCACCAGGCGACGACGGAGTACGCGACGAAGGTCTACGTGAAGGTCGGCACCACCGGCACCGGCGGCATGGGGCTCAACATCCCCTACACGCACAGCGAGGACAAGCCCTCGAAGAAGCTCCTCGCCAAGAACGAGGCGGCCTTCGGACACACCGGCCTCCTGTTCCTCCTCGCCCGCACGCCGGACTCGCCGATCGTGAAGGAGGTCAAGCCCGCCGCGATGATCGGCTACCGCGCGGTGCAGGTGATGGAGGCGCGCGACAAGCACGAGAACAGCGACCTCTACGTCCCGCGGGAGGTCGAGCTCGGTGCCGCCCTGGAGCTGCGCGAGGACGCCGCGTCCTACGATCGCACCGGCCGGCTGCGCGTCCCCGTCGTGGACACCGGCGAGAACGGCGTGTTCACGCGCGGCGAGTTCGCGGCGATCACCGCCCTCGGACAGATGGAGTACGTGACGCCCGAGGAGATCGCCCGCACGGTGGTGCTCGAGATCCGCGGCGCAAACACCGGCCAGGACGTCATCTCGGCCATGGACGGCGCGGTGATGAACCCCTCCTACAAGGCCGGCCTGGTGCGCAACGTCGCGCTCTCCGACCTCGACTCCGCCGAGCGCGAGAGCGGCATCACGTCCGTGGCCCTCGGCCGACTCGGGCCGCCGGAGCTGTCCAAGCTGCTCTTCGAGGCCGAACTGCTGCGGCGCGCCTGTGGCACGCTGGAAGGCGTGCTGGAGCTGGACGCGGACGCGCTCGCCGCCCGATGCGCGGACCAGCTCGGCCCCAGCGGGGTGGCGCGCACCGCGCCGAGCATCGGCATCCCGATCCTGCTGCCGGACGGCACGCGGATGTTGCGCGGCCCGCGCATCAACGTACCCGAGCTGGAGGGTCACTCCACGCGCGTGGATAACGCATCGCCGGCGCACGTCGACGCGTGGGCGCGAAAGGGGTGGATCGACCTGCGCCCGACCAACCTCCACGCGTGGCAGGAGCGCTTCCGCAAGATGCTGCGGGGCCGCACCACCTTGCGCGAGGAGGGCTCGGCCGCGGCCAGCATCTCGAGCTTCATGGCGACGACCTTCGAGATCGGCGAGGTCGTCGCGTGGATCTTCAACAACGAGATGGGCGGCTACCGCGTGAAGTAGCGACGTGGCCTCAGGCCACGCGCACCGCGCGGCCCGCCGAGGCCCACGCCCACAGCGCCATCCCCGTCTCACGCGCCGCGTCGGCCGCCAGGCTCGACGGTGCCCCCACCGTGACGAGCACGCCCACGCCGGCGGAGGCGGCCTTGGCGACGATCTCGAAACCTCCGCGGCTGCTCACCAGGAGGCCGAGGCCGTCGAGCGGGAGCTCGTCCGCGCGGAGGCGTGCCCCCAGCACCTTGTCCACGGCGTTGTGACGTCCCACGTCCTCCCGGGCGAGCAGGATCGTGCCGTCCGGTCCGAACAGCGCCGCGGCGTGCACCCCGCCGGTCGCCGCGAAGACGGGCTGGTGCGCACGCAGCGCCCCGGGCAAGGCGCGCACGACCGCCGGCGCCACGTCCCACGCGACGAGACCGCCGGGAGGCCGCCGCAGCCGTGCCGCGCTCTCCTTGCCGCACAGGCCGCACGAGCTCGTGGCGAACAGCGCACGGTCCGCGGCGTGACGCCGGAGCATCGGGACGCCCTCCGCGAGCACGGCGTCCACCACGTTGGGCGCCACCGTGGCGAGCGCCTTCAGATCTCCGGGCTCCTCGATGACGCCCTCGGTCCACAGGAACCCGGCCGCAAGATCGAGGTCGTCGCCGGGGGTGCGCATGACCAGCGCGACCGCGCGGCCCTCCAGCCGCAGGTCGAGCGGCTCCTCGACGGCGAGCGTGTCGAGGGACTCGTGCACGCCGGCATCGTCGTGGCGCACCACCGCGTTCGTGGTGCATGGGGCGGAGGGGGACAACCCCCTCCGCAACGCCTCCCCCGGACGGTTCACTGGGCCGTCGGGCAGTCAGCCATCGCACGCTCGGCGCGCAGGTGATCCCAGGCGCCGAGCGCCCAGGCGCTGGTCCACCCGAGCGAGGCACCCATCAGCGCCCAGGCGCCCACCGGGTCCGACGGGGACGCCGTGACCAGGAGCGCCGCCGCGGCCCCCGCCAGGTAGGCGCCCTGGCCGACCTCCCCGAGCGGCACCCCGGGGACCGGGCACCCGAGCGCCTCCATCGCGCGCCGCTCCCGCGCCGCGCCGGAGGCCGCGAGCCACGGGCTCACGGTGAACGCGACGAAGGAGGTACCGAACAGGAGCGCCGCCGGCGGCGTGAGGGCCTCGCCCCCGGCGCTCTGCGTCGCGACCGACCCCAGCATCACCATGGACAGCGGCACGCCCGCGGTCCCCAGCCACGCCGCACGCCGGCCGCGCGCCAGCTCCGCGCGGGCGTAGCCGGCGAGCTCCTGCCCGCGCGCCTCCGCGGCCTCCGTCCCCGGCACGGGGGGCGTTGCGGGGGGATGCCCCCCCGCCCCAGAGACGGGCCCCGCATCGGACGCGAGACCCTGCGCGATCAGCGCGATGGCGAGCATGGCACCCCCTGCGGCGTCAGAAGCGCGCGCGGACCATCAGGTTGACGCCGAGCTGGTTGCGCTCCTCGGCGGGCGCGAGCACGTATCGGCCGGCCATGCCGTCGGTCTGCTCGAAGTTCGAGAGGTTGTTGTTCAGCGTGTACAGCAGCTCCCCCTGCGCGACCATGCTCTTGCTCAGGTCCCACTGGAGCCCCGCCACAGAGGAGAGGAGCGCGGTCGGGGACTGCCCCTCCGGCACGTGGTACTTGTCCGTCTCGTTCTGCTGCACGAAGTAGCCGTCCGCCGTCCCGTAGGTCGCGGCCTGCATGTAGCCGAGGCCGAGACTCGGCGTGAGCCGCGTGCGATCGAAGTAGTGCGCCGCGCGGACGCGGGCGTAGACCTGCGGGGTCGTCTCCATGGCCTCGGGAATGGCGTACCCGCTGGTCAGCCCAGGCACGTTGAACACGATGTACGGAAGGTCCTTGTACACGAGGTCCGCGGCGATCTCGCTGCGTCCGAACGCGAAGATGGTCTGGACGTCCCCGGCCATGGCGGATTCGATCACGGTGGAGTCGACGTTCTCGAAGTCGATGAGGTTGTGCGCGAGCATGTTGACCTCGGCCTGCACGAGCACGCCCAGCCCGTCGATTCGACGGTGCTGGATGTAGGTCTCGCGGATGAAGTCCGGCGTGTTGCGGTAGAGCTTGAGCTCCGCGGTCTGGATCCAGTCCAGCTCCGCGGTGCTGCGCCACGACACCTGCGCGCACGCGCCGACCGCCTGGATGGGCTCGAGGTACACCGGGCTCGTGGCGCTGGCCGCGTTCGTCAGCTGTCCCTGCTCGAAGCTGCCGACGCCACCCTCGATGCGGACGTTCTCGCCCAGGTTCCCGCCGAGTCCCGCGAGCGCGCCGTAGTAGGTCTCCTCCTGCGGTTCGGCCGTGACACGGTCCTTGTAGTCGCCGACCGCGGTCTTCAGGCCGGCGAAGGCGTAGAAGCCATGGTTCTGGTACTGCAGGCGCACGCCGGGCGCCGCGCTCGGGTCGAACGCGAAGATGTTGCGGCCGCCCCACGTCAGATCGAAGCTGTAGCCGAGACGGAAGCGGTTCGCGTCCACCGCGTAGCCGGTCAGGGACAGCGTGTGCTTGTCGTCGCCGCCGAAGCGGTAGCCGGCGCGGACATAGCTGCCGTCGTCGGTGATACGCATGACCGGCGCGCTGTCGTTGGGGTTCACCGCGGGGTTCATGCGCGCGACGAGCGCCGCCTCGGTGAACCAGTTGGGCGAGAACCCCTCGTCCTTGCGGTAGAGCACGAGCATGGACTGGTTGATGTCGTCGCTGAACCGGCTCTCGTAGACCTCGAAGAAGGTCTGGTTGCCGCGCTCCACGAAGTTGAGCGAGGGACTGCGGGCGGAGGGACCCGCGAGGATGTTCGTGTCCTCCAGCGCCGTGGTCACCCACGTGTCCATGTACTCTCCGGCCTGGGCGGGAAGGGCAAGGGCGAGGAGGATCATCGGGCACTCCGGGGAGCGGCCGGGCGGGCCGCGGGAAGGGTGAGGTCGGCGGCATCCACGAGCACGAGGACCCACTTGTCGAAGATCTGCTTGAGCATGCCCTCGACCCGCGGGAGCGTCCGCCCCGCGAGTTCGACGGCGACCAGGTCCGGCGCCGCGCCGCTGGACTCGACGTACCAGGTGCAGTTCCCCACCACGAGCGGCCACTGGCCGTAGGCCAGGTAGTCGGCGTAGGCCTCGCTGCCCGGCCCGAAGTCTTCCGGCACCACGGCATCGGTGAGACGCACGCGCGCGGCCTCCAGGCCCTCGACCGCCAGCGGATCGTCGCAGGCGTCGAGCTCCGCCGCCTCGGGCGGGGCGACCGGCGCGTCCGGGGCGAACGCGAGCGTCGGGTGGGAGATCTGCGTGGACGCCAGGTACTCCTGGTCGATGCCGCCCAGGAGCGTCAGGCGCGCACCCACGACCGCCTCCGAGGGCGGACGCTGGAACGTGTAGACGTAGAGGTTGTTGCCGCTGCCCACCGGGGAGTCGAGATCCGTGACCCAGAACCCCGCGGCCTCGCGCGCGGTCACGACGACCCGCCGATCGTCCACCCGCACGCGGGCGAACTCCCCGGCGAGCTGGTTCGTCTCCGGATCGGTCGTCTCCTGCATCTCGGAGAGCGTCGGGAAGCGGTAGTGGAAGGCGGGGCTCACCCCCGCCGCCCAGCCTGGCGCGCGGCCCGTGCCCTGATCCTTGTCGCCCTCGTCGGTGAACCAGATGCGCGTCGGGCCGAATCCGTTGCGGATCGACACGGTGCCGCTCCACACCCCGTCGGTGACCTGGATCCACGGATCCTCGCCCAACCGGCCGGGGCGAACCCGCACGGAGAGGTCCCCGTCGAAGTCCACGGGCGCACCCTCGCGGTCGAGGGCACGCACCGACACGGGCACCGCCGCCAGCGTGCTCGAGAACGGCAGCGGGGCCTCGGGGGTGCCCAGATCCACGTTTCCGAGGGTGACCTCGAGGAAGCTCGGCTCCACGTGCGCGCCGCCCCCGGAGCGGGTGCACGCCACCAACCACAGAAGGGCCGTCATCAGTACACCGGCTGGATGCGACCGTCCTCGACGCAGACACCAGCCTGCGGCAACGACGAGTAGCGGATGATGGCGGCCTGCACGACGTCGCGGATGCTGACGCCCGTGTCCACCTGGGTCGTGTTGCGCTGGAGCACCTCGAACCCCGAGCCGCCGTGCGCGATGTAGTTGTTCGTGGCCAGCTCGTAGGTGCCCGACGGATCGAGGGGCGCGCCGTTCACGACGATGTCCCGCGCGACGTGCGCGGCGCAGTCCATGGTGAACGCGAGGCCCGCCACCTGGGCCTGGCTGTTGCACCCGCGCTCGCTGGACCGGAACGACACGTAGTCGAGGAGCTCCTGCACCTCGCGGCCGCTCAGGAACATCGTGGTGATGGTGTTGTCGAAGGGCATGGCGTTGTAGAGCGTGTCGAGCGTGATGTCGCCCTGCGGAATGTCGGCGCGGATGCCGAGGGTGTTCGTCAGCGCGATCTCGGTCTCGATGCCCGGAAACGTCCGCATCGCCTCGGCCGTGAAATTCCCCAGCGGCGAGTCCCCGCCGCCGCTGCCGTAGCGGTTGAGCTGCTCCTCGGCGAAGCCGATGGCCTGGTCCAGGCGGTAGTCCGCGTCCAGCCGGAGGCGGTACTCGTCGAGGATCTCCTCGACCTGCGGGTCCTTGGGGATCGTCCGGTCGACCGCGAAGAGGTGGTAGTCGTGCGAGAGGATCCGACGGTCCTGGATGACCACGTCGAGGCGCCCCACGAACTTCGCGAAGGCGCCCGAGTGGACGACCGGGACCTCCTTGCCCGTGGCGTCGTTCACGACGATGAGCGGCGGGTCCAGCGCGATGTGGTTGTGCCCCCCGAGGATCAGGTCGATGCCGGAGAACTGGCGGGCCATCTCCTTGTCCCACTCGAGCCCCATGTGGCTCACGACGACGACGATGTCGGCGCCGGCGTCGCGCAGCTCGGAGGCGCGCTGCGGCACCACGTCCCCGGCCTCCAGCACGCGGATGCCGAGGCTGTTGAGCTGCTCCTCGAGGCTGTTGAGCGAGCTGAGGTTCGCCATGCCGATCACCCCGACGCGCAGGCCGTCGAGGTCGTACATGGCGGTGGGCAGCACGAAGTCCTCGAGCTGCGTGGCCCACGGAAGGTCCGCGGACTGGAAGTCGTAGTTCGCGGCGAGGAGCGGATACGCCGCGTTCGCCAGCATCTGATCGGCCAGGTTCTCGGTGCCCGCGTCGAACTCGTGGTTCGCCAGCACGGCCCCGTCGAGGCCGGCCGCCGACAGCGTGCGGAACTCCGCCTCGCCGGCGAACTCGTTGAACACGATGGCGCCCTGGAAGCCGTCACCCGAGTCGAAGTGGAGGGCACGTCCGGCCTTCGCGCGCTCGCGCCTGAGGATGGTCGCCATCTCGGCGATGCCGCCGTACGGCCCCGCGTCGTCCTGCAGGCCGAGCTGGTTGTCCGTGAAGCTCGGGTCGAAGTCGTACTCGAAGAGCCGCGCGTGCACGTCGGAGGTGTGGAGGAACGTCATGCGCACCGCGCGGCCCGAGAGGTCGGGCGGGTCTCCGTCCACGGCGACCGGCACACACCCCGTGGCCCCCGCGAGGACCCCCATGCACACGGACACGCGCACCGCGTCGACGACTCGCACCGGGCCTCCTCGGCTCGGGCCGCGTCTATGCGACGACCGGCGGCGGGGCAACACGCGGGACGCACGCGCGCGACGGGCACGGCGACCCTGTTAGCCTCTCCCCACCCGGAGGCGGCCGTGTCCCACCCGCGCAATACGACCGAACGCCTCGTCGTGCTCGCCAACCCACGCGCCGCCGGAGGGCGTGCCGGAGCCCGCCGCGACGCCATCGGACGCGCCGTGGACCGTGCCTTCGCGCACGCGCAGGTGGTGTGGACCGACGGGCCCGGCCACGCCACGGCGCTGGCCCGGGAGCTGGCGCCCCAGGCGGACGTGCTCGCGGCGCTCGGGGGCGACGGCACCTGCCACGAGGTGGTGAACGGCCTGTTCGACGGAGCGCGCCCGGTGGCCCCGCGGTGCGTGTTCACGGTGCTTCCCCTGGGCACCGGCGGGGACCTCGTGCGGAGCCTCGAAATCCCCGGGCGGCTCGACGCGGCGCTCTGGAACGCCTCCACCGGCGTCACCCTGCCCCTCGACGTGGGTCACATCGCGCCCGATGACGCCCCGGCACGCGTGTTCATCAACGTCGCGGGCGCCGGTGCCAACGCCGTGGCGGCCGAGCGCGCGAACCGAAGCTCCAAGCGCCTCGGCGGGTTCCTCACGTTCCTCGGGGTGATCCTCCGCACCGCGGCGACCTACGAGGCGCGACACGCCCGCTGGACCTGGTCCGGCCCCGACGGGGACGGTGCATTCGAGGGACCCGTGCTCGCCACGTTCGTGGGCAACGGTCACTGGTGCGGGGGTGGCACGTGGATCGGCCGCGGAGGCTCCATGAACGATGGACTGCTCGACATGTCCATCGTGGGGGAGATGCCCCCGTTGGCGATCGCGCGCGCGATCCCCCGCCTCTACGACGGGCGACTGGAGCGCGTGGACGCGGTCGTGCGCGCCCGCGTGCACACGCTGCGTCTCGAGGGCACGCTCCCGCTGGAGGCGGATGGCGAGACGGGCATCGGCAACGGTCCCGCCACCCTCCGGGTCCTCCCCCGGATTCTGCAGGTTCGCGGCGGATGGAGAACACCCCCGAGGCGCGGGGCCTGATCCGCGCAACCGTGGGAAACGTCGCAAGAATGCGTAAACTCCCCACGTTGGCCCGCGTTTTTCGTTGGCATCACGCTGCGCCTCAGCTACAGAGGGAACGTCGACGGTCCAGCACGGGTCATGTGCTGAACCGCATCGCTCCACGCTCACGGGAGTTTCCATGAACAAGGCCGACCTCGTCGAAGACCTCCACCGCAAGACCGGCATCCCCAAGGTCAAGGCCCACGAGTACGTGGGCCACATCCTCGAGACCATCCAGGACGCCCTCGCGCGCGGCGAGAAGGTGACGCTGAGCGATTTCGGCACGTTCCAGGTGTCGCAGCGCAAGGCCTTCATCGGCAACAACCCGGTCACCCGGGAGCGCATCCCGGTCTCCGGGCGGCGGATCCCGGTGTTCCGCGGTGGAAAGGGCCTGAAGGAAGCCCTGAACTCGTGAGCGAACCGACCGCGCCCGTGGGTGCCGCGACGGTCCGCCTGCGCTTCGCGGCGGACGCACGGCTGCCCACGCGCTTCGGGGACTTCCGCGTGCTCGCGTTCGAGTGCCTCGACGACGGGCAGGACTACGGGGTCATCGTGCGCGGAGAGGTGGACGGGCACGCCGACGTGCCCGTGCGCTTGCACTCCGAGTGCTTCACCGGCGACGTCATGGGCTCGCTCAAGTGCGACTGCCGCGACCAGCTCGAGGCGGCGCTCACCTACCTCGGCAACGCGGAACGGGGCGCCATCGTGTACCTGCCCCAGGAAGGCCGCGGCATCGGTCTCGCCAACAAGATCCGCGCCTATGCCCTTCAGGACGAGGGGCTGGACACGGTCGAGGCGAACCTGGCCCTGGGCTTTCCGGATGACCTGCGCCGCTACGACGTCGCGGCCGCCATCGTGCGGGAGCTGGGCATCCGCTCGGTCGCGCTGCTGACGAACAACCCCAACAAGCTCGGCGGGCTTCGCCGTGCGGGGCTGGACGTCGTGCGGCACATCCCGCTGAAGGCCGCGCCCAACCCACACAACATGCGCTACCTCGACACGAAGAAGGCCAAGAGCGGGCATCTGCTCTGACCGCGGAGACGTGCTACGCTTCCCGCATGGCACGTCCCCGCCGCCGCCGCGGCCAGGCCACCGTCGAGCTCGCGATGATGCTGCCCATCATCGCGTCCGCCCTGTTCCTCTGCGTGGAGCTCGCCTTCTTCTTCGGCGGCACGAGCTACGTGCAGTACGCCGCGTTCGCCGCCGCGCGCGCACAGCAGGTGGGCGAGGACGCGAGCGCCGTCGGACGGATGCTCATGAGTGGCGGCCTGGTGGAGCGCGGCACCCTGCGCGCCTCTGCCAGCGGCGGAACCGTCACCGTACGGCAGCGCTGGTCGTTCGACCTCCCCTTCCTGGCGGCCTTCGGCAACCTCGACTACGAGCTGACGGCCGTCGCCGGAATCGACGAGGAGAAGTACGAGGGCCGCGCCGGTGGCAACGCCGCGCGCTACGCGGACAACCAGTGCCGACGCCGGTGCTGACGTGATGGCCCTTCGTCGCGCGCGCCACGGCCAGGCGACGGTCATCCTGGCGATGTCGGTGCTCGCCATGGTGGTGCTGATCGCGATGATGACGAACACGGGCATGCTCGTGAACGATCGCATCCGCATGCAGACGGCGGCGGACCTCGGTACCTACGCCGTGGCCTACTCGCAGGCGGCGTCAATGAACGACCTCGCGATCAAGAACCAGAAGATCGCCGACGTCATCAAGGACTGCCGCCGCCAACTCGAGCGCGGCCCGGCGGGGGGCAGCTGGTTCGGCTACCCGTGTGACTGCCGGCCGACGGATCCATCGGCCAACGCCATCATCAACAGCTGCAAATCCCGCATCGACGAGGCGATCCTCAACTTCGCCCAGGCGGCGCGCTACGACGAGACCACCGCGCGCGCCGTCCAGGCCGGCCACGCCACCGCCAAGGCGAACTACGCCGGCGTGTCGGCCACGTTCTTCGAGGACATCCCCGGCTCTCCGACCGCGCGCGGCACCTTCAAGACGCGCTGGTCGACGAACGTCACCGGCCAGAGCGGCACCTGGGAGACCATCGCGCCGTACACGCAGGTCACGAACATCTACCTGAACTACTCGGTCATCGTGGAGTGCACGCCCAACTGCGCCCCGCTCCCGTACCCGCTGCCGAGCTGGCCGCGGAGCGTGAAGGGCTGGTTCTACAAGACCACCGACCAGCCGGACATCTGGGCGGCTGGGCGCGTCGCGGGCACGCCCGCACGCCGCTACCTCGACGTGGACTTCGAGCCGATCATCAAGGACAAGGGCTTCTTTGGCGCCTCGTCGACCGGCGGCACCGACAAGCTCGCCGCCTACGCCGTCGCGAAGCCCTTCGACGGGAGCGTGGGTCCGACCCGCGGTGGATGGGCGCAGCGCACGGCGAACGTGCCCGGCCCGCGCGGCACCTTCCTGTCCCACGCGATCTGGTATCCCAAGTTCGCGATGTCCCCGACCTACCGCGCCCGCCTCGCCGGCATCCAGGACACCCTCGTCGGCAGCCGCAACCCCGCGCGCCTCATCCGGGACGACGCGGCGCGCGTCGGCCTCGGCGGCTATGACATGAGCAAGTTCAAGCACTGATGCGCACGCCCCCCACCCGCACCCGCCGCGCCGGACAGGCCGCCGTCGAGACGCTCATCGCCATGCCCGTCGGCATCCTGCTGATCGTGGCGCTCTACCAGATCTGGGGCCTCACCTTCGCCGCCCAGAACTGCCACCTGCGCGCGCGCGAGGCCCTCCTCCACGGCACGTCGACCTACCTGCGCGGCAAGCGCGCCACGGAGATCTCCGGCTTCGCGCCGTTCTCGGGGCGGAACTACCTGCCGGCCGTGTCGAAGGACTTCTATTTCACCATGCGCGCCGAGGACTGGACGATTCCCGGCGTGGGCGAGGCCGAGCGCATCCGCTCCACCGCCGTGCTCGTCAGCCGCTGAAGGTGCCTGGGGCGGGAGGGGCTGCCGCCCCTCCCGCAACGCCCTCCCCGCCGGTGCCGGGAGACTGCCAGCCCCGGCCCAGGCCCACGGCGACCGCGGTCGGCGCGCGCAGCACGTGCGGCCCGAACGACACGGGCGCGAACCCTTCCGCCACGAGCCGCGTCGCCTCGTCGTCATCCCAGCCCCCCTCCGGGCCGACCGCGAGCGTGAGCGATCCCGGCACCGGCGAAGGCGCGTCGCCGCCCGGATCCCCCAGCCAGCGCGCGCCGTCGTCGGGGACCCTCCCGGAGCGCAGCGCGGCCGCGAGCGATTCGCACGCCAGCAGCGCCGGGGAATCGGCCCGCCCGCACTGCGTCACCGCGGCGTGCAGGACGCGCGCGAGCCGCTCGAGGCGCACCTCCCCGGGCGGGCTTCGCCGCGCCCGGACCAGCAGGAACGCCGTGGCGCCCGCCTCCGTGCCGAGCGTCACGGCTTCCTCGACGAGCGCGGGCTTCGGCACGCCGAGGATCACCACGCGCGCCGGCCCGACCACCCGCTCGACCCGCGATTCCACGCGCAGGATGGCCGCGTCGTCCGCCACGCCCTCCAGCACCGCGACGCCCACGGCGCCCGCACCATCGACCACCTGCACGCGCTCTCCGCGTGCCAGGCGGATCACCCGCAGCAGGTGGTGGCTCCCGGCCGCCTCGACCCGCACTCGCTCCCCGGGCGGTGGAAGCGCCGGGACGACCACCCGCCGCACGGCGTCCTCAGCCCGTCGCGGGGGGCGTTGCGGGGGGTGCGACCCCCCGCCCCACGTCCACCTCGGGACCCACGACGATCTCGGTCCAGCCTTCCTCGGTCGCGTCCAGCCACACCGGACGTCCGGCGTAGGCGGCACGGACGAGATCGGCGCGGTCGGCCAGGATCCCCGCCATGGCGATGGGCCCGTGCGCCAGCCTGCGGATGTGCGGCGCGAGCGCCACGAGGACCTCCGCGAAGAGGTTGGCCACCACCAGATCGTAGGAGCCCTCCAGCGCCTCCACGGGGGTGGTGTCGAACCGGGCCTCCAGCCCGTTCTGCACGCATGCCTCGCGGGCGGCCCGCACGGCCTCGGGATCGATGTCGATTCCGCGCACGACCATGCCGAGCTTCGCGCCCGCGAGCGCCAGGATGCCGGACCCGCACCCCACGTCGAGGAGCGTGGCGCCCGCCGCGGCGTACCGGTCGACGGCACGAAGGCAGGCGCGTGTCGTGTGGTGCTCTCCGGTGCCGAAGGCGTTGCCCGGCTCGATGACGAGCGCGCCCGGGACCTCGTGCCACGGCGCCGCGATCACCAGCCGCTCCGACACCCGCACCGGCTGGAAATGCGCCTTCCAGCCGTTGGCCCAGTCCTCCTCCGCCTGCACGTCCCACGCGAGGTCGGCGTGCGCCCATCCGTCGAGGGCTCCGGCCACGTCGGCATCCGAGAGCGGTGCCTCGAACCAGGCGCGCAGCCGCACCTGTCGCGGCGCGCGCGGCATCGGGCCCTTGTCCCAGGGCTGACGGTAGCGGACCTCCACGCCTTCGGGCACGTCCTCCTGCACGCCCACGCTCCCGAGAGCGCGCAGGCGCGCGCTCACCGGCGCGATCGCAGGACGCGCGAGCGTCACCGAGAGACGATGCCAGACCGCGCCCATCTCAGTCCCCGGACGGCGCGGGCACCGGCGGCATCGGGGCGCCGGAACGGGCCGCGGCGAGCACCGCGTTGATCGCGTCGCGCCCACCCTTCACGCGCACCCACTGGTCGCCGAAGGCGCCCTTGAGGAACACGGCCGGCGTGCCCTGCACCCCCGCGGTCGTACCGCCGTCCACGTCACGACGCACGCCGTCCATGGTCGACGGATCGGCCCAGCACGCCTCGAAGGCCGTCATGTCCAGCTGGATCTCCTTCGCGAGGAAGCGGATGTCGTCCGGCTGCAGGTACTCCTGGTTCTTGAACATGCGGTGGGAAAGCTCGTAGAACGCGTTCTGCCGACCCGCGCAGTCCGCCGCGGCCGCCGCGGAGCAGGCGTTCTGGTGGCGCACGCCGTCGACGTTGCGGTTGCACAACCCGCTGATGGGGTAGTGCTTGAACAGCAGGCGCACGTCCTTGTGTTCGGCGAGCACCGCCTCCAGCTCCGCCACCATCATCGCGCAATGCGGGCACTCGAAATCCGCCCATTCCACGAGGGTGAAGCGGGCGTCCGCCGGTCCGGCGACCGGCTCCGTGCCGTCGAGCTCGATGCGCCCGGCGACCGCCTCGACGTACGCCGCCACACCCGGGGCCGACGCACCGGCGGAGGCCGCGCCGCCCGGGGACGACGCACCGGGCAGGGCCACGGCCCCGACGATCATCACCCCCACGCCGACGATGGCGCCCTGCAACCCCTCCGTACCGACCGCGCTGCGCAGCGACGGGCCGAAGGCCACGCCGCTCCGGCGGTGCTCCGCGAGCGCGCCGACGAACAGCAGCGCGTTCAGGAACCAGGTGGTCGCGCAGAGGACGCACAGCGCGCCCATGTCCGCGCTGGCCCACGCCAGGAAGGCGTCGTAGGTCAGGGCCGCACCCGAGAGCGCCGCGAGGAGCGCACCGCCCGAGGAAACCCCGCGCGCGTGCCGGACCGCGAGGTACGCCACGGCCGCGAAGTAGCCGGCGCCGAGAAGGGCGATCGGCACGCCCCCGATCTCGCTCCACCTGCTGGTGTTGACGGCGTCGCAGTTGATGGCCGCGCTGATGTTGCACGCCGACTCGCCGGCGCCCGCCTTGGCCGCGTGGTGCTGCACGAACAGGTACAGGGCCAGCCCCAGCCCGGAGACGGCGGACACGACCAGTCCCGCCGGACGCCGCGTCGCCACGAGGGCCGCGCACACCGCGCCCAGCGCCACGAGTCCGCCGATCAGGGGTGCGCCGCTTCCGTCGGCGGCCCAGGCGGCAGGTACGAGCATCGAGAGCACGAGCGGCATGGCATCTCCTTCCCGGCCCCGGCTATCCCGTCCCCGTCGCGGCGACCGCAGCTCCCGACGGTCAGCGCCCGCGGAGCGTACGGTCCATCTCGCGGCGGTCCTCCTTCTCGCGGAGCGTCGCACGCTTGTCGTGCAGCTTCTTGCCGCGCGCCACCGCGCACTCGAGCTTGATCCAGGGGCCCTGGAAGTAAAGCTGCACGGGGACGAGGGTCAACCCGCGCTCCTTGAGCCGCTGCCGGAGCTGGCGCGCCTCGTGGCGATGCAGCAGCAGGCGCCGGGGACGCAGCGGGTCGTGGTTGGCGGGTCCGGCCTGCGCGTAGGGAGGGATGTGCGCCTTGAGCAGCTGGGCGTGCCCTCCCTCGTCGATGGAAATCCAGGAGTCCTCGAGGTTGGCGGTCCCCCCGCGCAGCGACTTCACCTCCGACCCGAGCAGCACCAGTCCCGCCTCGAGGGTCTCCTCCAGCTCGTACTCCAGCGCGGCGCGACGGTTTCGACTGACGACGCGCCGGCTGTCCTTGGCTCGTTGCATGCGACGCCCTATCGCGAACGGGAGACGGAGCCCCATTCCTATTGCTTCCACCATTAACTTTAGACACTTACGTTGTCTTTCGGACCTTTGGTGGAAAATCGTGGAAAAACGGGCTTGCGCGGCGGCCCGGAACCGGTTGGAATGCAGGAGAGAGGAGCGTACGCCCGCGCTCCCACCGCCACCGGCGAGGTTCCGGCCGCCCCATGCTCGACGTGCACCTGAACACGCTGCTGACGCTCGATCCGAAGGGCCGGATCGCGTTGCCGTCGCGCGTGAGACAGGCCTTGACGGAACACGGGATCAACGGGCTGGTGTGCATCACCCACCGCGACCACCTCCGCATCTACACGCGGGCCGACTTCAAGGCCTTCGTGGAGGCGCCGCTGCTGGGGCGCGACTCCTTCGACCCCGTCGTCGAGCGGCAGCAGCGACTGCGCCTCGGGTTCGCCGTCGAGGTGACCCTCGACAGCCAGGGCCGCTTCGTCCTGCCGTCGAACCTGCGCACGCGGCTGGGCCTGGAGCGCGACATCGTCCTGATTTCGGTGGCGGAGCGCATCGAGTTGTGGAACGCCGAGCGGCTGGAGGCCTGGCTCGCCCGCGCCCTGGACGAGGAGGCCGGCGTTGCATGAGCCCGGGGCGTGGGGACATGCACCGGTGCTGCGCGACGAGGTGGTGGACCTCCTCGCGCCGCGCCCGGGGAGCGTCGTGCTCGACGGCACCCTCGGACGGGGCGGCCACGCCGAGGCGTTCCTGCAGGCGGGCGCCCAGGTGCTCGGGCTCGATCGCGATCCGGACGCGCTCGCCGCGTGCAGTGCGCGCCTGTCGGCCTGGACCGGCGGCGGGGCCCTCACCCTGCACCACGCGACCTTCGACCGTGCCGCCGACATCCTCGCGGGGCGCAGGGTCGACGGCGCATTCCTGGACCTCGGCGTGTCCAGCCCGCAACTCGACACCCCGGCGCGCGGCTTCTCGTTCCGCGCCGACGGGCCGCTGGACATGCGCATGGATCCGACCCACGGCGAAACCGCCGCGGAGCTGCTGGACCGCCTCGACGAGACCGGGCTGGCCGACCTGCTCTGGCGATACGGAGAGGAGCGACAGTCGCGCCGGATCGCGCGCATGGTCGTCGCGGCACGACCGCTGCGCTCGACCGGCGCCCTGGCGACCCTCTGCGCGCGCGCCCTCCCGCAGGAACGGCGCATCCACCCCGCCACCCGCACCTTCCAGGCCCTCCGCATCGCGGTCAATGACGAGCTGGGGCAACTCGAGCGCGCGCTGCAGGTCCTGCCGGAGTGCCTCGCGCCGGGCGGCCGGCTGGCCATCCTCAGCTTCCATTCGCTGGAGGACCGGATGGTGAAGCAGCGCTTCCGTACGCTCGCCGGAGAGGACGGGCCGCGGGACCTGCGGGGCCGCCCACTCGTGCCGCCCCGCCACCGACTCGTCGAGCGTCGCGCCCGCAAGGGCGAGGAGCTGGACCCGAACCCCCGGGCACGCTCGGCCCGTCTGCGCGTGCTGGAGCGCCTTCCATGAATCCCATCTCGGTCGCCGTCTCCCGCGTCTCCAGCGAGGCCCGCGTGCAGGTCGCGCTCATGCGCGACGCCGTGCCGACCGCCGACGACCCCGGGTCCGTGATCATCTTCCGCCTCGGATGGGCCGGGATCGTCAGCCTGCTCCCGATGTTCTTCCTCGTGTTCATGCGCCTCGGCAGCCGTGACGCCGCGCGGGACCTCCAGATCGCCCGGGACCAGCTCGCCGCCGCCCGACAAGAGCAGCGCCAGCTGCTCGTCGAGCGCGCCATGCTCCGCGATCCGGCGCGTCTCCGCGCGCTCGCGCTCGCGATGGGCCTGGCGTCCCCGAAGGAAGTGGTCCATCTCGGCCCCGCGCCCCGCGACCCTGCGACCCTCTCCGCCGAAGGTGATGTGCCATGAGCGAACGACCCACGCGTCCCCGGCCGAGCCGACCCGCCCGCGATGCCGCACGGCGCGTGGCCGATCCGCGCGGCTGGTTGCCGGCCACGCGGAAGGACTCGGCGGAGGCGGAGCAGCGCCAACTCGCCGAGGGCCGCATCCGCGCGGACTGGGTGGGGCGTGGACTGCTCACGCTGTTCGCGGCGCTGGCTGGGCGCGCGGGCTGGGTGATGCTGGTGCCGGACCCGAACCTCGAGATGCTGGCGCAGCGCCAGTTCGAGGTCCCCGAGGAGCACCACGGCGACCGGGGCGACATCACCGACCGCCACGGACGCGTGCTCGCCACGACCGTCCGTCTGCCCACGCTCTACGCCGACCCCCTCAACATGCCGGACGAGCAGGCCGCGCGCTGGATTCCCGAGATCGCCGCCCTCATCGGCAAGGATGCGACGACGGTGCGCACCAAGTTCGACCGCGCGAAGGCGGCGGCGCGGGCGAACCCCGGCACCCGGTCCGCGCGGGTGCGCCTGGCCCAGGCGTTGGAGCCGACGGCGACGCAGGCGTTCATGCAGCGCCACAAGGACGCCGTCGACGCGTACTGGAAGGCACGGAAGACGGTGCCCGACTACCATTGGCTGTGGACCGAGGACGAGGCGCTCCGGGTCTACCCGGCGCGCGAGCTCGCCAGCCCGCTGGTGGGCTTTCTCGACGCGTCCGAGGCGGGCGCGAGCGGACTCGAGCGCGTCCTCGACCACGAGCTGCGCGGGGAGACCTTCCGCAAGATCGTGCAGCAGGATCGCCACGGACGCAACATCGGAGGCGGTGCGAGCGAGGACCAGCTGGCGCGCGACGGACACACGGTCCAGCTCACCATCGACGCCGCAATCCAGCACGCCACCGAGCAGGCGCTGGCCCACGCGGTCACGGCGAGCGCCCCGAAGGCGGCCATGGCCGTGGTCTCGGACGTCCGGACCGGCGCCATCCTGGCGATGGCGAACTGGCCCGCGGGGAATCCCAACGACAGCAACGACCGCGCGGCACCCGAGCAGTTCAAGAACCACGCCGCGATGGACCAGATCGAGCCGGGCTCGGTGATCAAGCCCTTCGTCGTCGCTGCGGCCCTGCAGGAGAAGCTGACGACCCCCGACGAGCCCATCGACTGCCACCTCGGACGCTACGCGATCGGTCCGAACACCATCAAGGACGACCACGAGAAGGGCGTCATCCCGGTCTCCGACGTCATCAAGTACTCGAGCAACATCGGTACGGCCCTCATCGCGATGCGGCTGGGTCCGGCACGCGTGATCCGCTACCTCAACGACTTCGGCTTCGCGCGCACCACGGGGCTCGGCCTGCCGGGGGAGGTCGCCGGCACGCTGCGCGGCGAGAACATGCGACCCATCGAGTTGGCCACCACGGCGTTCGGCCAGGGGATGACCGCCTCGGGCGTCCAGTTGGCCGCGGCCATGTCGACGCTCGCCAACGGCGGGTTGCGCATGCAGCCCTACCTCGTGGACGCCGTGATCGAGAGCGGCGTGCCGACGCGTCGCCCGCCGCGGCAGGATCGACAAGTGGTCAGCGAGGAGGTCGCGCGCCAGATCGCGCTCATGCTCGAGGGCGTGGTCCAGGACGGCACCGGCACGCAGGCCGCGGTGAAGGGCTACCGCGCGGGCGGAAAGACCGGCACGGCGCAGAAGGCCGGCCCCGGCGGGTACACGGCGGAACGCGTGTCGTCCTTCGTCGGCTTCCTGCCGATCGAACGACCCGAGATCACCATCGCAGTGTCGGTCGACTCCCCGACGATCGGTTCGAAGTACGGTGGGGTGGTGTCGGGGCCGGTGTTCGCGGAGATCGGTGCCTTCGCGATGAACTACCTCGGCGTTCCCCCGGAGAGCGGCACCACGCCGCCGACGACGACCCCGCCGACGGCCCCGACCGGTACGGCCGACGCGCCGGAACCGGCCCCGCGGGATCCGATCACCGTCCGCGCCGGCGATTCCGTGTGGCGCATGCCCGACCTGGCGGGTCGCAGCATGCGGGACGCGCTCGGGGCCCTCGCGTCCACCGGCGCGTCCGTGGACGTGACGGGGACCGGCCGCGTGGCCGAGCAGTCGCCGGAGCCCGGGGCCGCCATCGGGCCCGGCACCACCATCCGCCTCACCTTCCGCTGACCTGACGTTCTTTCGATCTCCCATCCTGCAGGGCGGGCCCGTCCACGGTGGACCCCGCGATCCCACCCGGGATCGTGCGGACAAACCCCACGGAAGCCCCTCCCACCCGGGCGTGTCCTCCGCCGCGGGGGCCGCACGCACCTCGCCGCCCCCGACGCCCCGCCCCGTGAAATGTCCGCGCCACCCGCTGAGTTCGTACCTCGCCGCGCTGAACGGACGGACCCGCCCTGCAGCCCTCCCCCTTCCCGCACGACCCCGCCATGCTCCTGTCCGACCTCCTCCTGCGCCTGGACGCGGCACACGTGCGCGGCGACGTCCGCCGTCCCGTGGCGCGGGTGACCGATCGGGACGGTGAGGTCGGGTCCGACGGACTCTTCGTGGCGATCCGCGGGGCGCGCGTGGACGGCCACGACCGGATTGCCGGGCTGCACGACGCCGCGGCCGTGGTGGTGGACCATCCCGTCGACGCGCCTCCCGGGGTCACGGTGGTGCAGGTGCCCGACACGCGCCGCGCCCTCGCCACCCTCGCGGCCGCCTTCCATCGGGACCCGGGTGCTGCCATGCCCGTCGTCGCCGTCACGGGGACGAACGGCAAGACGAGCACCACCTTCCTGCTCGCCGCCATGGCGCAGGCCGCGGGCGTCGTGCCCGGCATCGTGGGCACGACCGGGCACTTCATCGCCGGCACCCGCATCCCGACGGTGCACACCACGCCCGACGCGGTCACTACCCAGGCGCTCCTCGCGCGCATGCGCGACGCCGGCGTGGGCCTCGTCGCCATGGAGGCCAGCAGCATCGGCCTGGCGGCCCACCGCTGCGACGCCATCCCCTTCCGCGCGGCGATCTTCACGAACCTGACCCGCGATCACCTCGACGTGCACGGCACGATGGAGGCCTACGCCGACGCCAAGGCGCGGCTGTTCCACGCGCTCCTTCCCGAGGACGCCACCGCCATCCTCAACGTGGCGGACCCTGCCGCGGCCCGCATGCGCCCGTCCCGGGCCCGCGTATGGGAAGCGCACGGCGCCCACCTGCGCGCCGAGGCACTGCGTGTGGATCGCCACGGCTGCCACGCGCGCTGGGTCACCCCGGCGGGCACCTTCGACGCGACCCTGCCGCTGCTGGGCCGCCACAACGTCGACAACGCCCTGGGCGCGCTGGGCGGTGCGCTGGCGGCCGGCATCCCTCTCGAGGCGTGCGCGGCGGGCGTGCGCGGCATCCGGCACATCCCGGGCCGGCTGCAGGCGGTCCCGAATGATCGCGACGTGACCGTGCTCGTCGACTACGCGCACACGGACGACGCGCTCGCGCGGGTGCTCGGCGAGCTTCGGGCGCTGGGCCCGGCCCGGATCCTGACGGTGTTCGGGTGCGGCGGTGACCGGGACCGCGGGAAGCGCCCACTGATGGGGCGTGCGGCCGCCGCCGGCAGCGACCTGGTGTTCGTGACCTCCGACAATCCCCGGAGCGAGGATCCCGCCGCGATCATCGCCGACATCCTCCACGGCGTGGGGGACGCCGCCTGCGTGGTGGAGCCCGACCGCCGCGCGGCGATCGCGGCGGCCGTGCGCGCGGCCCGGCCCGGCGACATCGTGCTGCTCGCGGGGAAGGGCCACGAGACGACGCAGGCCATCGGCACGGAAATGCTCCCCTTCGACGATGCGGCCGTGGCCGCCGAGGTGCTCGCATGACATTCACCGCCCAGGCCATCGCGGCCGCGACC
Source organism: Pseudomonadota bacterium (assembly GCA_039800105.1). GTDB lineage: Bacteria > Myxococcota_A > UBA796 > UBA796 > SXON01 > CAMAXZ01. Next base: position 33,154 of record JBDLRI010000136.1, on the reverse strand, counting down.
GGGGGGGCGTTGCGGGGGGGCGGCGCCCCCCCGCCCCAGGAGCCGGGAGGGGTCGTCACGGATTCCCGGGTCGTCGGGCCGGCCGACTGGTTCGTGGCGCTCGTCGGGGAGACCCACGACGCGCACGCATTCCTGGGGGATGTGGCGCGCCGCGGCTGCGCCGGCGTCGTGGCGACGCACGTGCCCGAGGGGTGGGCCCTGCCGTGGGTGGAGGTCGGCGACACGCTCGTGGCGCTGCAGGACCTGGGGCGTGCCGTGCGCGCCGGGTTCGACGGGCCGGTCGTCGGCATCACCGGCAGCGCCGGGAAGACCACGACCCGCGTCATGGTCGCCGAGCTTCTCGCCGCGCTGGGGCCGGTGCACGCCACCCGGGGGAACCTCAACAACCACGTGGGCGTGCCGCTCACGCTGCTGGCCTACACACCCCCCGCCGCGTCGATGGTCCTCGAGATGGGCATGAACCATCGCGGGGAGATCGCGGTGCTGCAGGACATCGGCCGGCCCACGGTCCGCCTCGTGACGAACGTCGGCCCGGCGCACGTGGAGGGCTGTGGCAGCCTGGAGGGCGTGGCGGCCGCCAAGCAGGAGCTCTTCGACGGCGCCCGACCGGGCGACGTGTGCTGCGTGAACCTCGACGACCCGTTCATCTCGGCCATGCCGCTGCCCGCCGGAGCGCGCCGACTGACCTGGGGACGCCACCCGGAGTCCACGGTCCGCCTCGTGTCCGCCTCGGTCGACGGCGCCGCCCTGACGACCGAGCTGCACGTGCGCACACCCGACGGCGACGTCCGGGCGACGCTGCCCGTACCGGGCCTCCACCTCGCGCAGAACGCCACCGGCGCCATCGCGGTCGCGCACGCGCTCGGGGTGCCGGTGACCACGATGGCGGACGCGCTGGGTCGCTACGCGCCCGAGGGCATGCGCAACCGGGTCGTGCACCTGGGCGGCCACCGGGTGATCGACGACGCGTACAACGCGAACCCGACCAGCATGGAGGCCGCGCTGCGTCTCCTGGCGACGCTGCCCGGACCGCGCGTCGCGGTGCTCGGGGACATGCTGGAGCTGGGCGCGGTCGAGGAGCCGGCGCACCGCGAGGTGCTGGCGTGCGCCGTGTCCCTCGGGCTGGACGCCGTCCATGTCACCGGCCCCCGCATGGCCATCGCCGCCCGGGCGTTCGCAGGCGTGCAGGTCCACGCGGACCCCGAAACCCTGGCGGATGCCCTCCTCCCGTCCCTCGCGCCCTCGACGGCGATTCTCGTCAAGGGTAGTCGCGGTGCGCGCATGGAGCGCGTCACCGACCGCCTCCGCGGAGCCACCTGATGCTCGTCCACCTGCTCTCTCCGCTCGGCGGCGCCTTCAACGTCGTGCGCTACATCACCTTCCGCACCGCATGCGCGATGGTGACCGCCCTCGTCTTCTGCTACCTCGTCTACCCGCCGTTCATCGCGTGGCTCCGGCGCCGGAAGATGGAGCAGGCCATCCGCGAAGACGGCCCGCAGGCGCACCTCGAGACGAAGGTGGGCACGCCGACGATGGGGGGTCTGGTCATGCTCGCGGGGGTGGCCGTCGCCACCCTGCTGTGGGCGCGCCTCGACGCGCCGCTCGTGGGGCTGACGCTGGTCGTCACGCTCGGCTACGGCGCCATCGGCGCCTACGACGACTGGAAGAAGATCAACGAGCGGAAGGCCGACGGTCTCGCCGGACGCTGGAAGCTCGTGTGGCAGACGGGCGTGGCGGGCGGCGCCCTCGGGATCGCGCACCTGACGGGGCTGATGGACAGCAAGCTGCACGTGCCGTTCTACAAGCATCCGGTGTTCGACTTCGCGGAGCTTTGGACCGGCGCGCCCGACGCGCTCGGGTGGCTCTACGTGCTCTTCGGGATCTTCGTGTGCGTGGGCGCCAGCAACGCCGTCAACCTCACCGACGGCCTCGACGGCCTGGCGATCGGCTCCACCATCACGAGCTCCGCCACGTTCGGCGTCCTCGCCTACGTGGCAGGTCACGCCGAGGTGGCGGGCTACCTGCGGATTCCGCACGTGCCGGGCGCAGGAGAGCTCGCCATCGTCGCGCTCGCGATCGTCGGCGCGGGGCTGGGATTCCTCTGGTTCAACTGCTACCCCGCGCAGGTGTTCATGGGCGACACCGGCAGCCTGGCTCTCGGGGGGGCGCTCGGCATGCTCGCCGTGGTGACCAAGCACGAATTCCTCCTCGCCCTGGTGGGCGGCATCTTCGTCATGGAGGCGCTCTCGGTGATGATCCAGGTCGCCTGGTTCAAGCGCACCGGCCGACGCGTCTTCAAGATGGCGCCCATCCATCACCACTTCGAGAAGGAGGGCTGGAGCGAGCCCAAGATCATCGTGCGCTTCTGGATCATCTCCGCGCTGCTCGCGCTCGTGGCGCTCTCCACCCTCAAGCTGCGCTGACGCGATGCGACCCCTCGCCGGCTCGAAGGTCCTTGTGGTGGGCATGGCCCGCTCGGGCCAGTCCGCCGCCCGGCTGGCGCTGGCGCAGGGTGCGCGCGTGACCTGCACCGACCTGCGCCCGGACGCCCCCCGCGTGCCCGGGACCGAGGCCGTCCACGGCGCCCACCGGCGCGCGGACTTCCTGGACGCCGACCTGGTCGTCGTGAGCCCCGGCGTGCCGGCCTCCCAGCCCGACGTGGCCGCCGCGATCGCGGCCGGTCGGGCCGTGGTCGGGGAGCTGGCCTTCGCGGCCATGCACCTCGACGTGCCCCTCCTCGCGGTCACGGGAACGAACGGCAAGAGCACCACCACCCACCTGCTGGGCCAGGTGCTCGCGGCGGCGGGACGGCGCCCCTTCGTGGGCGGCAACCTCGGCCGGCCACTCAGCGAGGCCGTCGGCACCGACTGCGACATCGTGGCAGTCGAGGTGTCCAGCTACCAGATGGAGCTCCCGGGCACGTTCCACCCGCGTGCGGCCGCCATCCTGAACCTCACCCCGGACCACCTCGAGCGACACGGCACGATGGAGGCCTACGGGGCCCACAAGTGCCGCGTGTTCGCCCGCATGGGCCCCGGGGACGCCGCCATCATCGCGGACGGCGACCCGCTGCTCCGTCGGCTCGCGGATGCACAGCCCGGAACGCGCTGGTTCCTGGGTGGAACCCCGGGCGTGGAGGTGCTCCCCCACGCGCTCCGCTTCACCGCCTGGGATGCCGCGGGCGGCCCGTCCGCCCACGAGCCCCGGACGCGGGACCTTCACCTCCACGGGTTCCGCCTGCCGGGCGTCCACAACCGCGACAACCTCGCGGCGGCGGCCCTGCTCGCCTGGACCGGCGCCGGCGTGGACCCCGCCGGCCTCGACACCGCCGCCCTGACCGGGCTGCCGCACCGGATGGAGCCGGTGGGCGACCACGGCGGCGTGCGGTGGATCAACGACTCCAAGGCGACCAACGTCGACAGCACGCTCGTGGCGCTGGCCAGCGTGGAGCTGCCCCGCACCTGGGTGCTGCTGGGCGGCCAGGCCAAGGCGGCGTCGCCGTGGACCCTGCTGGCGACCCCGCTCCGGCATGCCGCCGGCGTCGTCTGCTTCGGCGCGAGCGGCCCCGCGATCGCCGAGGCGCTGCGCGCCGAGGGGATCGACGCCCACACCGTGCCGGGGATGGAGGACGCGGTGCGGCTCTGCGCACATCGCGCGCGGCCGGGTGAGTCCGTGCTTCTCTCCCCCGCCTGCGCATCCTTCGACGCCTTCCGCGACTTCGAGCATCGCGGCGACAGCTTCCGCACCCTCCTCTCCGAGCGTACCGCATGAACCGACGCCCGCCCGACCTCGGGCTCCTCTTCATCATCGTCCTGCTGTGCCTGTTCGGGCTCGCGATGGTGTTCTCCGCGGCCGGCTACGAGGACGCCGCGCGCAGCGGCAACCTCTTCGCGAAGTCCTCCAAGCAGCTCCTGGCCATCGGTCTGGGCGGCACCGCGATGATCGCCCTGACGCGCATCTCCCTCGACTGGCTGAAGAAGGCCACCCCGGCCATCTTCGTCCTGAACCTCCTCGTGCTCATGGCGGTGCCGCTGGTGGGCGCCGAGACGAAGGGGGCCACGCGGTGGATCGAGCTCGGGCCCTTCAAGTACCAGCCGGTCGAGGGAATGAAGGTGGCCATGGCGCTGGGTGTGGCGTGGTGGCTCGACCGCATGCGCGCGCAGCTCGCCGATTGGCGCGCCATGGCGCCCGCGGTCGGGGTGATCACCGGCGTCTTCCTGCTCACGCTCATGCAGCCCGACTTCGGCTCCACCGTGGTCATGGCCGCAGCGGTCGTGTTCACGGCGTGGCTGGCCGGCCTCCCGCACCGCGTCTTCGCCTCGCTGCTCGGCACGGGTCTGCTCGCGGCGCTCGTGCTCGTCCGGGTCTCCGAATACCGTTGGCGTCGTGTGGAGGCGGTGTGGAAGCCGCTCGCGGCCGACACGTGCCGCGGCGACTCGCTCCAGATGTGCCAGTCCCTGTTCGCGTTCCACCGTGGCGGACTCGAGGGGCGGGGCCTGGGCCAGGCCAGCGCCAAGCTGTACTACCTGCCGGAGGCCCACAACGACTTCATCCTCGCCATCGTGGGGGAGGAGCTGGGCATCCTCGGGGTGCTGGCGCTGCTCGCCCTGCTCGCCGGGCTGATCTGGCGGGGGTGGCTCGTGGCGCGCCGCGCCGAGAGCTACTTCGGGTTCCTGATCGCGTCGGCCATCACGCTCACGACCGCGTGCCAGGCCCTGTTCAACGTGGCGGTGGCGCTCGGTTGGGCCCCGACCAAGGGACTGGTGCTGCCCTTCGTGAGCTACGGCGCCAGCGCCATGCTCGCCAACCTCGTCGCGATGGGCATCCTGCTCTCGGTGTCCACCACGGGCCCTCGGACGGCCCCCGCGGCGGCGACCCGGAACGCTGACGCGCCGGCGGGGGCCTGACATGTTTCGTGGAAAGTTTGGTCGCGTCCATTTCGTGGGAATCGGCGGCAGCGGCATGTCCGGCATCGCGGAGGTGCTCCTCACGATGGGCTACGCCGTGTCCGGCTCGGACCAGAAGGAGGGTGGTGTGGTGGCGCGCCTGCGCGCCCTCGGCGGCCGCATCGCCATCGGCCACCATGCCGACCACGTGCGCGGGGTCGACGTGGTGGTGCGCTCGACGGCCATCCCCGACCACAACCCCGAGATCGTGGCGGCGCACGCCGCCAAGATCCCCGTCATCCCGCGCGCGGAGATGCTCGCCGAGCTCATGCGCATGAAGTACGGCCTCGCGGTCGCGGGCACGCACGGCAAGACGACGACCACGAGCATGCTCGCGACCTGCCTGCACCGGGCCGGGCTCGATCCCACCGTGGTCATCGGGGGCCGGCTCGACGCCTTCGGAAGCAGCGCGCGACTCGGTCGGGGCGACTACCTCGTGGCGGAGGCCGACGAGTCCGACGGCAGCTTCCTGCTGCTGCACCCCACGGTGGCGGTCATCACGAACGTCGATCCAGAGCACATGGAGCACTGGAAGAGCTTCGATGCGCTGGTGGACGGGTTCGTGAGCTTCGCCAACCGGGTGCCGTTCTATGGGTTCTCGGTCGTCTGCCTCGACCACCCGGTCGTGCAGAAGATGATGCCGCGCCTGCGCCGGCGCGTCATCTCCTACGGGCTGGAGCAGCAGGCCGAGGTCCGCGCCGACCGCATCCGCCAGGAGGGACGCAGCGTCGCGTTCCGCGCGTGGCGACGCGACGAGGCGCTCGGGGAGCTGCGGCTGGCCGTGCCCGGCCGCCACAACGTCCGCAACGCCCTGGCCGCGACCGCCGTCGCGCTGGAGCTGGACATCCCCTTCGCGCGCATCCAGGAGGCGCTGGAGGGCTTCGGGGGCGTCGACCGCCGGTTCTCCGAGCGCGCCAACGTCGGCGACGTGCTGATCATCGACGATTACGGCCACCACCCCGTCGAGATCCGCGCCACGCTGGGCGCGGCGGCCGAGGGCTACGAGGGCCGGCGCATCGTCGCCGTGTTCCAGCCGCACCGCTACAGCCGCGTCCACGATCTCCACGACGATTTCTGCGCCGCGTTCAACGCCGCCTCGCACGTGGTCGTGTGCCCGGTCTACGCGGCCGGCGAACCTCCGATCGACGGGGTGAGCGCGGAGAGCCTGGCGCGCGGCATGTCGGCGCAGGGCCACCGCTCGGTACACGTCGCCGCCGATCTGGACGCCGCGACGGAGCACCTCGCGGGCGTGTGCCGACCCGGCGACATCGTCGTGACGCTCGGCGCAGGGGACGTGAACCGCGTCTGCGGCGCGCTCGCCGCGCGGCTCGGGAACACGGGGTGACCCTTCAGGGCCTCGATACCGGGGCGGAGGGGGGCCCGCCCCCCTCCGCAACGCCTCCCCCGGGCCCGTACGCGGTCGACCGCTGGGAGGAGCCGCTGGCGCGTCACCTGCCGCTGCGCGGCACGACCCAGGCCGCGGAGCGATGGGTCGAGGTGGCCGACGAGAACGCCCTTCTCGCCCTCGTCCGCGCCGCGCGGGCCGACGGCAGGCCCGTGCGCGTGCTGCCCCCGTTCTGCGACGCCCTGCCCCCCGAATCCGGCCTCACCGGCATCGTGGTGCGGCTCGGACGCGGCTTCGAGTCCATCGAGGCCTGCCCCGAGGGGGTGCGGGTGGGGGCCAGCGTCCCCCTGGCGCAGCTTGCCACGCGCCCGGGCTACGCGGCCCTCCGGGGGGCGCCCGGGGTCGTCTCCGACGCCATCGACGAGGGGTGGCTCGCCCCGATGGTCGTGCGCACGCGCCGGTTCCGGGGACGCAGCGTCGAGGAGGTCCCAGGCGCCGCGCCCTTCGACGCGAAGGCCATCGTCACGGGTGCCGTGCTGGCCCCGCCGGCCGGTACGCTCGCCATCCCGCGGGCGGGCCAGGCGCTCCTGCCTCCGAAGCGTCGGGAACTCGGCACGGTGCTCGCGCGCCTCGGGCTCGCCGGCCTGCGCCTCGGGGACGCGATGCTCGCCGACGACGACCCGCGCGTGCTCGTCAACCGGGGCACGGCCACCCCACGGCAACTGCGCCTGCTCCTGCAGGCGGTCCGCGAGAGAATCCACGTCGCCACGGGACTGGAGGTGCAGGAGCGCCTCGTGCCCCCCGGGCGCGGAGGCAAGGTGTAGTCATGGACAAGTCCCGTACCGTCGTGGGCGTGCTGCTGGGCGGCATCTCCCCCGAGCGACCCATCTCCCTCAAGTCCGGCGCCGCGGTGTCGCAGGCGCTCCGGGAGCGCGGCTGGACGGTCGTGGACATCGACGTGGACGCCGACCTTCCCGCACGGCTTCGCGCCCACGGCGTGACGGTGGCCTGGCTCGCGCTCCACGGCCCCCTGGGTGAGGACGGCTGCGTGCAGGGACTCTGCGAGGTCATGCGCATCCCGTACACGGGGTCCTCCGTGCTCGGCAGCGCCGTCGCCATGGACAAGATCGCCACCAAGCGGATGCTTCGCGGGGAGCCCGCGCTGCACCTGCCCGAGGACCGGGCCTGGCGCGTCGGGGAGCCCTTCCCCGAGGACATGCGCTACCCCGTCATGGCGAAGACACCCAACGGGGGCAGCACCCTCGGCATCCGGCGCTGCGCCGACGCCGCCGAGCTTCGCGATGCCCTGGCCTACTGCGCCGACTTCGGCGACGTCGTCCTGCTCGAGCAGTTCGTGGCAGGCGACGAGATCACCGTCGCGGTCCTGGACGGCCGGGCCTTGCCGGTCGTGTCGATCCAACCGGAGGCCGGCTGGTTCGACTTCGACGCGAAGTACACCAAGGGCAGGACACGCTACGTCGTTCCCGCGCCGATCCCGGAGTCCACGGCGCGCGCCGCCCAGGCCGGCGCGGAGCGCGCCTACGCCTGCCTCGGCCTGTCCGGCGTCGCCCGTGCGGACTTCATCGTGGACGCGCAGGGGATCCCCTGGTTCCTCGAGATCAACACCCTGCCGGGCATGACGGCGACCTCGCTCTCGCCGATGGCCGCGGGACAGCTCGGCATGGACTTCGGCGACCTGGTGGAGGCGATCCTGCGCGGGGCACGCCTGCACGTGCTTCCCGGCACGGGGACCACCGTCGCCACCGGATGACGCACGTCACAACAGGGCTTGCCAACCCGAGCGGGGTCCTGTAGACCTCCCGCATCGTGTTGCGCGCCCTGCGAACGCCGATCACCGTGGCCGCGACGCTCACCCTCGCGGCAGGGCTGGGCTGGGCCCTCCTCGGGTCGTCGCACGTCCGTTTCCGGACGCTTCGTCTCGTGGGAAACCAGCGGGTGTCGGAAACGGCGGTGCGTCATCTCGCGAGCCTCGAACCCGGTGACCCCCTCGTGTCGCTGGACCTCGACGGCGCGGTCCGCAACCTCGAGCGGCACCCCTGGATTGCGGAGGCCTCGGCGCGCCGCGCGTTCCCGGACACCGTGGTGCTGCAGATCCGTGAGCGTCAGGTGCGGGCGGTGCTCGCGTCCGACGGGTTCTGGCTGGTGGACCGCGACGGCACCGTGTTCCACCGCGCGACGACGGACGAACTGGATCACCCGCTGCTCACCGGCATCCCTGCGGAATGGCTGCACACCCAGCCGGAACTCGCGCGCCGCGTGATCGGGGAGGCCCTGCGCAGCCTCGACGCCGCCGAGACCGTTGCCGGACTCCCGGGAACCGACATTTCCGAGGTGCGCTTCGGTGCGCGTTCGGGATATACTCTCGCACTGCGCAACGGCGGCGAGATCCTCCTCGGCTTCCGGCCACCGTCCGACTCCCTCGGACAACTCGCCCTCCTCGCGCAGAACGGAGTCCGCGCCGCCGAACGGCCGCTCCGAATTGACCTGGGATCCCCCTCCCAGGCCATCGTGACCCCCCTGTAGTCCCCCCAACGTCCCCCTCCAACTCCCCCCACCCTGATCTGCCAAGGCACGGCAGATTCCCTCCTGAGGTCGCCATGATCGAAATCATCGACAACGAAATCACCGGCGCGCGCATCAAAGTCATCGGCGTCGGCGGCGGCGGCGGAAACGCCGTCAACCACATGCTCCGCTCCGGTCTCACGGGCGTCGAGTTCATCGCCATCAACACCGACCAGCAGGACCTCAAGCGTTCGCTGGCCCCCACGCGCTTCCAGCTCGGCCGCAACCTCACGAAGGGCCTCGGAGCGGGCGCGAACCCCGAGATCGGTCGCGAGGCCGCCCACGAGGACCGCGAGCGCATCGCGGAGCTGCTTGCGGGCGCCGACATGGTCTTCGTCACCGCCGGCATGGGCGGCGGCACCGGCACGGGTGCGGCGCCCGTGGTCTGCGAGGTCGCGCGCGAGCTGGGCGCGCTCACGGTCGGCGTCGTGACCCGCCCGTTCCCCTTCGAGGGCAAGCGTCGCCGCAAGCAGGCCGAGGAAGGCATCGAGGCCATGATGGCCCATGTCGACACCCTCATCACCATCCCGAACCAGCGCCTGCTGTCGATCGCCACCGAGGCGACCCTCATGTCGCAGGCCTTCGGCATGGCCGACGACGTGCTCCTCCAGGCGGTCAAGGGCATCTCCGACCTCATCAACCACCAGGGCATCATCAACGTCGACTTCGCCGACGTGCGCACGATCATGTCCGACAAGGGCCTGGCGCTCATGGGCACCGGCTCCGGCAAGGGCCAGCACCGCGCCGTGGACGCCGCCCAAAAGGCGATCTCCAGCCCCCTGCTCGACGACATCAGCATCGCCGGTGCGACCAGCGTGCTCATGAACTTCACGGGTGGCCCGGGCCTCACGCTGTACGAGGTCAACGAGGCCGCGCACATGGTCGGCGAGGAGACCGCCGAGGACGTGAACGTGATCTGGGGCCTCGTGGTCGACGAGAGCATGGGCGACGAGGTCCGCGTGACCGTGGTCGCCACCGGCTTCCAGGAGCAGGCGCGCGCCCGCCAGGCGCCGAGCGCCGAGGTCCGCCTCGCCAAGGCCGTCGGCAGCACGCTCTCGCCGACGCGGGGCGGTGGTCGTGGCGTGGCGAGCGGGTTCGACACGCTCCGCGGCGACGACTACGACATCCCGACGTTCCTGCGCACCAAGGACTGAACCGTCCGGCGCCCGATCACGCCCCGTCCGGCGACGCCGCGACGGGGCGTTTCGCGTCTTGCCGCAGGCGTGCCCGCGCCTTACGAAGACCGGCACGAAGCCGCACCCCTGCGTGCGACGCGCCGCTTGCGACGTGCGACGAAAGTCGCTTCACGGGACGCAGGCAGGCGTGCTACCGTACTCCACACTTTCCCCACGCCGTCCCCGACGAGGTGAGTATGCGCGCGTCCATCCTGATCCTCCCGCTGCTCGCGGCCTGCACCGACTACAACCTGAAGCCGAAGGGAGACGGCGAGGGCGGTGGCCCCGCCCTGAGCGCCACCCCGAACCCGATGCTGTTCGGGGAGCTGCCCGAGGGCGAGACGACCCAGCAGGTGCTCACCATCCAGAGCGTGGGGGACGCCACGCTCAACCTCACCGGCATGGAGATCACGAGCGGCGCCGACTGGTTCTCGCTGGTGACCCCGCTGACCGAAGTCCTCGGCGCCTACGCCCCGGGCGCGACCGCGGAGGCCGTGGTCGTGTTCACCTCGAACGGCCAGCCCACCGACGGCCGCATCACGCTGCTGTCCAACGACGCCTCGAGCCCGACGTCCTACGTCGACCTGCTCGGCGGCACGTCCGCGCCCGACCTGGTGATCGAGCCGGACTCGGTGAACTTCGGCGCGGCGGCGCCCGGGACGACGAAGCAGGAGAACGTGACGCTCCGCAACGTGGGCGATGCACCCCTCGTCATCAGCGCGATGTCCACCACGGATCCGGTCTTCGGCACGCTCCCGTCGTTCACCCTGCCGCTCGAGATCGAGGCGCAGGGTTCCGTCGTTCTCACGCTCACGTTCACCCCGGATCGCGAGACGACGTTCACGGGCGAACTCCAGGTCGACAGCAACGACCCGAACGGCCAGGAAATCGCGCGTCTCTCCGGCAGCGCGGGCAACCGCCCCGTCGCCGTGTGCGACGTGACCCCGCGCGAGGTCGAGGCGATCAACGGAAGCGCGGACTGGCTCGGCGAGCAGTCGTACGACCCCGGTGGCTACGCCATCACCAACTACTCCTGGCGCCTCGTGTCGCAGCCCACCGGGTCCGCAGTCTCCATGCCATCGGGCTCCAGCTCCTCCCCGAACCGGCTCGGATTCCGCCCCGACGTCGTCGGCACCTACACGGCCGAGCTGAAGGTGCGGAACGCGCTGAACATGGAGTCCGACCCCTGCACGGTATCGCTCGAGGCGCTCCCGTTCGGCGGCCTCTGGATCGAGATGTTCTGGCAGCACAGCAACGACGACATGGACCTGCACCTGGTCCGTGCCGACCATGCCGCGTCGCAGACGATGCTGAGCCAGAGCCCCAACGACTGCTACTTTGCCAATTGCACGGGCTCCTGGGGTGGCGGGCTCGACTGGGGCGTGGCCGGCTTCACCGGCGACAACCCGCGTCTCGACCTCGATGACATTCCCGGCACCGGCCCCGAGAACATCAACATCGACCAGCCGGAGAACATCTCCTACACCATCTGGGTCCGTGATTACGCGGGAACCGGCACCTACGTCGGCACCAACATGGTGACCGTGAAGGTCTACGCCCGCGGGATCCTGATGTGGGAAGACACCCGCAACTGCGACGGAGAGGGCGACCACTTCCCGTTCGCGCAGGTCAACTGGGGCCCCGTGGGGCAGATCACCGTCGACCCCATCTGACGTCGGCGTCGGCCCGCAACCCCTGGAACGGGTGACCGTTCCGGGGGTTGTGTCGTCTCGGCCCCCACCGCGCTAGGCTCCCTCCCATGCACCTGCTCCTCGCCAGCCTCCTGTCCTCGCCGATCCATGCAGCGGAGCCGATGGCCCCGCACGACACGCCCACGATGCGAAGGGCCATCGCCGAGCTTCTGCCGCAGGCCGTGCCGTTGCGCCCGACGGCGACCCGCGTCCGCGACGGCGACAAGCTCGCGCTGTACCGCCACGGGGACCTGGCGCTGCTGCGCGATGATGACGGCGAGTGGTTCAACGAAGTGCTCCAGCAGGGGGCTGACCTGGAGTGGGTCCTCGGCTCCGTCCAGGACGCCTTCTACCGGGCGCACGAGGACGAATACGACTACCTCACCATCCTCCTCGTCCGCGACTTCGGCCTGTTCTTCGCGTTCTACTCCCCGCTCGCCAACGACGTCTCCGGGATCGGCTACGACTCGATGACCCCGTTCGAGACCTTCGACACCTCGGAGAACCAGCTCCAGGGCATGATCTTCATGAACGCCGCGAGCATGTGGCTCGAGGCACCCGAGGCCGGGCGCTACGTCTTCGGGCAGGAATTCATGCACCGATGGGGCGCCTTCGTCGACATCGACCATCCCGACCTCGCTACGGCGGAGCTGCTGGGTCGCGACTCGGCCCACTGGAGCTTCTGGATCGACACGCCCAACAGCCCGATGGAGGGCAACCGCTGGATCGACAACGGCGACGGGACCTGGACGACGGACCGCGCCGGCGGGTCGACGTATTCCGACCTGGATCTCTACCTGATGGGACTCGTCCCCGCCGAGGAGGTCGGGCCGCAACGCCTCCTGCGCGTGACCGAGGCCGACGCGGGAGGCATCCTGCCTGCCGACGCGCCGCGGTACCTGTCGGGGGAGGAGGACGTGACCGTCGTCGGGACCGCCATCCCGTTCACCGTGGACGACATCATCGCCGCCGAGGGACCGCGCGTGCCCGATTCGACCCGCAGTCCCCGCAGCTTCCGCATGGCCTTCGCTGTCATCGCGCTGGCGGGCGATCCGCTCGATGACGCGACGCTCGACGCCATCGACGAGCTCCGCGCGCGCTTTGAGCGTGAATGGGAGGAGGACGTCGGCCACCGCGCGGACCTCGACACCACCCTCGGCGTGAGCACCGCGCAGGAATGGGCGAACGGGGGCCCCGTCGAACCGGCCGATGTCGACACCGGAAGCGGCGAGCCGGACGCCGCCGAAGGCTGCGGGTGCGCGACCGGGACCGCGCCCGCCGCCTGGGCGAGCGCGATGATCGCGGCCCTTTCCGTGCTGCGGCGGCGCGCAAGAAAGAGCTAAAGACCGCGTCGCCACGACCGATAGCCTGACCGGGAGGCGCACGTCCGCGCCGTCCGGAGGTACGCGATGGCCGACGAAGATCCCAAGCCCTCCTCGGGGATGGCCGCGAAGCTCGCCATCCCGCTGATCGCCGCGCTGGTCGGCGGTGGCGCGGGCGTCGCGGGCATGATGTTCATGGGCGGGAGCAAGGCGGAATCAAAGTCCGGCGAGGAAGAACCCGCGGCCGCCGAGGGCGAGGCCGCCGCCGCCGAGGGCGAGGCGAAGGCCGAGGGCGCCGGAGAGGCGAAGGCCGAAGGTGCTGGAGAGGCGAAGGCGGCTGGTGCCGGAGGCGCCAAGGAAGGCGTTGCCGGGCCCGTCATCACATCCGTCGGGTCCTTCACCGTCAACCTGCGCGGGAGCGGAGGCGGCCGCGTGCTGCGACTCGAGGTGTCGGTCGAGAGTTCCGCCGCCCACGCCACCATTCTCGCGGGAAAGAGCGCACAAATCCGCGACTCCATCATCACCGCGGTGAGCGATTACACGTGGTCCGAGCTGGAGGGAACGGACGGCAAGGTCCGCCTCCGCGACGAACTGCTCGTCCGGGTGAACGGAATCACCGAGCCGGCACGGGTCCAGCGGCTGTACTTCACGCAATTCGTCGTGCAGTAGGCGGCGACGATGGTGCCGGCCTTCGAGCGCGACGCACGCCTGGTGGCTCCCATCATCGAGGAGATGTTCCTCGGTGCGGTGCGCCGCCTCCGGGCGCGCCTGGCGACCGAGACCGACATGGACACCCCGGTGTTCGTCCGCGGTGTCCGCCCCGTCACCGTGCAGCAGTTCCTCGAGGGCGAGACCTACGCCGATGCGGCGATCTGGACCACCTTCACCTACGAGGGGGGCACGGAGCCACTCGTGGTGGCCCTCGAGGGCAGCCTCATCGCGCGCCTCGTCGGGCCCTTGCTGGGGCAGGGCAATCCGGATGACACGTCCACGCACGAGCCCCGGCCGGTCTCTCCGGTCGAGTTGTCCATCGGGTCGCGGTTGGCACGGCGCCTGGTGGACACCCTGGAGGCGAGCTGGTCCGTCGGCGTGCCGCCGCGATTCCGACCCGAACAGCAGGCACCGTCCCGAAGGGTGTGCGGGGACCTCGAGCCGAGTACGCCGTTCGCTGTCTGCACCGTCAGCGTCGAGCTGGCGGGCGCACCCGTGGGCAGCATCTTCGTCGGCCTGCCGAACAGCCTCGTACGGCGGCTCGTGCCGCGCGCGCTCGGAGGCACCCAGGAGAGGAGCGCCGCGCCGACGCCGGCCCCGCAGCGCGCCGCCCAGTTTGACCGCGTCATGCCCGTCGAGGTCGACGTGGTGGTCGAGCTGGCGCGGGTCCAGATGCCCCTGCGCCGCCTCCAGAGCCTGCGCGTCGGGGACGAGATCCTCCTCGGATCCGCGGGTGATGCGACGGGCCGCATCGGGGATCTCCCGGTGTTCTCCGGGGAGCCCGGGTCCTCCGGTGGCGTGCGCTCCGTCCGAATCGTGCAGCGCATGATTTCCGGTTTAAGTTCGGGCGGCACCGACCGATAACGACAGCAGGAGACGTAGTCATGGCCGCAGAGCGCACCGTTGGTTTCCTGCAGGACATTCCCGTCGAGGTCGTGGTCGAGCTCGGCCGCGCACGCATGACCATCCGTGAGCTCGCATCGCTGGAGCGGGACGATGTGGTCGAACTCGCCAAGGCGAGCGACGAGCCCGTGGAGCTGGTGGTCGGCGGACGCGTCCTCGCCCGCGGCGAGATCGTCATGGGCAAGGATGGCCTCGCCCTTCGCATCGTCGAAGTCATCGGCGAGCAGCCGGGCCGGAGCGCCGGGTGATCGCGGCCCTGCTGGCCCTCGTGGCGCATGCCGCGGAGCCTGCGCCGGTCACGGCCGACGCCCCGCCGGTGAACGCCGAGACCCAGGCCGGTGACGCCGCGCAGTACGCACGGCTGTTCGGCGGCGAAGGTTCCGCCCAGGCTGCCCCCGAGCGCACGCCCGCCTTTCCCCTGTGGGTGGTTCCAGCTGCGGTCGGAGCGCTCGGCCTGTACGCGGCCGGCCGCCTTCGGGCGCCGGGTGAGACCGGGCGCGGCGCACCCGGCGTGAAGCTGGTGTCCCGCCAGGCGGTCGGCGACAAGAGCCACCTCGTGGTCGTGGACGTGCCGAGCGCCGACGGCAATCGTCGGCGCCTGCTGGTCGGCACGGGAGGCGGCGCGCCGTCCCTCGTGGCGGACCTGGGCCCCACCCCGTCCAACGGTTCCGAGGCCGACTTCTTCGCCGGGTTTGCGTACGAGGAGCGCAAGACGACCTTCCAGGAGCTGCTGGACTCCATCGGCAGCCGTCGTGAGACCGTGACCATTCCAGAGCGCGGCACGCGCCCTGGAAAGATTGCGCCCCAGGACATCCTCGACATGCCGCGCGGCACCTCCCCGGGCGTCCCGCGCGCGACCTCTCCCGGGGTCCCGCGTTCCGGCGGCGCGCGTCCCCGCGGGGTCGCCGCCTTCGCGGCCCACGCCGAGCCCTCGCCGCGGCGCGACCGCGACGTGGCCGTCGTGAATGCCCGCACCCTCGTCGACGAGGTGCTCGCAGAGCGCGGGTCCGATCCCGGCGACGAGGGCCGACGGCGTTCGCGTCGCACGGCCTGAGCACGCGATGCCACGCGTCCCGCGCGCGAGGTGGCCGGTCCTGCTCGCCATGCTGGCGTGCTGGGTCCTCTGGCCGCACACCGCCCTGGCCGCTCCGGCCGCCGCGCCCGACCCCGGGCAGCTGCTCGCCGCCGCCGTGGGAGAGGGGGCCCCGGTTCCGACCAGCACCGCGGTTCGCCTGCTGCTGTTCCTCACCGGGCTTTCGTTCCTGCCGGCGATGGTCATCGTGATGACGCCCTTCGTGCGGTTCGTCGTGGTGTTCGGATTGCTCCGCCAGGCGCTGGGGCTCCAGCAGTCGCCCCCGAACCAGGTGATCGTCGGGCTTTCGCTGTTCCTCACGCTCATGGTGATGGAACCCACGTTCAATGCCAGCTGGCAGGGCGGCATCGCGCCGTTCCTGGACGGCACCATGCAGGCGGGAGACGCCCTGGGCGGTGCGCTCGGGCCGCTGCGGGAGTTCATGCTCGCCAACACCCGACGCACCGACATGGCGACCATGCTCGACATCATCGGCATGACGGCCCCCGACGCGTTGAGCGGCATCCCGACGTCGGTGGTCGCCAGCGCGTTCGTTCTCTCCGAGTTGAAGACCGCCTTCGTGATCGGCGTGTACGTCTTCGTGCCGTTCCTGGTGATCGACCTGGTCATCAGCAGCGTGCTGCTCGGGCTCGGCATGATGATGCTGCCGCCGGTGATGGTGTCCCTCCCCCTGAAACTCATCGTGTTCGTGCTGATGGACGGCTGGGCCATCCTGGTGCGCGACATGGTCGCGGGAATCGCGCGATGACGCTGTCCGAGGTGACCCGCATCGGGCGCGAGGCCCTGCTGGTGACGCTGCTGGTCGGCGGGCCGGTGCTGCTCCTGACGGCGCTCGTCGGCTCCCTCGTGTCCCTGTTCCAGGCGGTCACCCAGGTGCACGAGCAGACGCTGACCTTCCTCCCCAAGCTGGTCGCCGTGACGCTCCTGCTCGCCGTCGGCTCGGGGTGGATGATCGAAAAGACGGTCGACTACGCGACCCGCAGCTTCCATCGGATCGCCACCGTGACGCGATGACCCTTCCGGTCATCGCCGCCTTCCTGGTCTTCGCCCGCATCGCGGCGCTGCTCATGGTGATGCCCGTGCTCTCGAGCGCCGCCGTGCCCTCCTGGGTGCGGCTCGCGCTCGCCGTCCCCCTCACGGCGGTGATCCTCCCGGCGGCGGGGGCCTACGGGGGAGCGGTCACGCCGTCCGCGATGATCGTCGGTGTCCTGCGCGAGATCGCCCTCGGCGTCACGATGGGTTTTGCCACCCAACTCGTGGCGAGTGTCCTGAGCATCACCTTCGAGGCCGTCGCCACCCAGGCCGGGCTCGCCGTGGCGTCGCAGATCGATCCGATGACCGCCTCCAACGCGAGCACCCTCTCCTCGCTCGGCGGATGGCTCGCGACGGGCGCGTTCTTCGCCGCCGACGTCCATCTGGCCTGCATCCGCGCGATCGCCCGCTCCTACGGCGGGGCCCCGATTGGGGACGCGTACGTCGGCGAGGGCGCGTTGCGGGAGATCGTCACGCTCGCCGAGGTGTGCTTCGAGACCGGGATCCAGCTGGCGGGGCCCCTCACGGTCTTCCTGTTCGCGGTCCACCTCGGACAGGCGCTGCTCGGGCGCATGGCACCGAACGTGCAGCTGTTCTGGGCGATCGGCCCGATCCTCACCGTCGGCTTCGGTCTTGTCGTGCTGGCTGCGTCGCTGCCGTCGATCCTCACCGGGTGGTTCGGGATGCTCCCCACCGTCCTCTCCCTTCTCGACGTCCTTCCGACGGCACGGTGAGGCATGGCCGACAGTGACGCCGAACGGACAGAGGAAGCCACCGAACGCCAACGAGAGCGTTTCCGAAAAGAAGGCAAGGTCGCGACCTCCAAGGAGCTCGTCGCGTCCGTCACGCTCGCGGTGTCGGTCCTCACCGCGCTCGTCGCCGTGCCCTGGATCGGCGAGTCCATGGTCAACCTCTTCCGTACCATGCTCGCGCGCGGCAGCACGGGAACCTTCACGCCGAACGAGGTTCCCCGGCTGCTCGGCGAGATCGCCATGTCGGCAGGACCGGCCATCCTGCTCGTGCTCGTGCCCGCCACGATCGCGACGGTCGCGACAGGCATGGCCGCCACGGGCTTCAACGTCGCCGACGAGGTGATCGACCTCAAGTGGGAGCGCATCGATCCGCTCGGGAGCGCGCAGTCGATGTTCCTCTCGCGCCAGCCGTTCGTGCAGCTGGCGAAGGGCCTGATCGTCGGGACCGTGATCGCCTGGTCGGTGTACGCCGCGGTGGTGCGACAGCTCGATGTGCTTCCGATGACGGCGCATTGGGGGCTGGGAGGGCAAGCCTCGTTCCTCCGCGCGCTCACGATCGACGTGGCCAAGCGCGCCATTCCGGCATCGCTCGCGATCGGCGCCATCGACTACGTCTACCAGCGCTGGAACCTGTCGCAGCAGATGATGATGACGCGGCAGGAGGTCAAGGACGAGTTCAAGCAGTCCGAGGGCGACCCGACCATGAAGGCGAAGCGCAAGGCGCGGGCACGCCAACTCGTCATGTCGCGGCAGCTTCAGGATGTGCGCCGCGCCGACGTGGTCGTCACGAATCCGACGCACTACGCCGTTGCCCTGCGCTACCGAAAGGAGGAGAACGCGGCGCCGGTCATCCTCGCGCGTGGCGTGGACGCGATGGCGCTCAAGATCCGCATCGAGGCCGTCAAGCACGACGTGCCCGTACTGGAGAACCGGCCGCTGGCGCGCGGCCTGCACGCCGCTGGACGCGCGGGCCGCCCCATCCCGCCGGACCTGTTCGGCCCGGTGGCCCAGGTCCTCGCGGTCGTCTACCGGCGTCGCAAGCCGAGGGCGGAGGAGGCGCCCCCCACGCCGCGCATGCGCCGCGGACAGGGCCGGGGTCGCCGCACACGCTGAGAGCGAACACCCCAAGAACGCGAACGCCGCGGGACGAACCCGCGGCGTTCATGGGTTGGGGCGACTACGGGGCCGCAGGCGCCGGGTAGGGCTCGGTCACCAGCTCGATGAGGCTCATCTGGGCCTGGTCGCCGGGACGCCGACCGAGCTTCAGCACGCGGGTGTAGCCACCCGGGCGCTGGGCGTAGCGGCTGGAGTACTCGGTGAACACCTTCGTGAGCACGTCGCGATCGGTGATCCAGCGGCGTGCGAGGCGGATCGCGTGCACCCGCTTCGCCTGCGCGGCCTTGAGCGCATCGCCCTGAAGCGCCGCCAGCTCATCGGCAGGCACGCGCTTGGAGAGCGTGATGATGCGGTCGGCCAGGGAGCGCAGCTCCTTGGCCTTCTGGTCGGTGGTGCGCACGCGACCGTGCTCCATGAGCGAGGTCACGAGATTACGGAACATCGCCTTGCGGTGATCCGCAGCGATGCTGAACTTACGGCCGGACTTGAGGTGACGCATGATGGACTCCGAGACGCCTCAGCGGTTCTTCGGGAAGTTGTGAAGCTTCATGCCGAGGGACAGACCCATCATCGAGAGCAACTCCTTGATCTCGTTGAGGGACTTGCGGCCGAAGTTCTTGGTCTTGAGCATCTCGGCCTCGGTCCTCTCGACCAGCTGCCAGATGTACTCGATTCCGGCGTTCTGGAGGCAATTTGCGGACCGGACCGACAGATCGAGCTCCGCGACGGGCTTGTAGAGGTTCTCGTTGACCGAGGCCTCGGCGCCGCGCTCCTCGCCGACGACGGGCTCGTCGGACTCGGCGAAGTTGATGAACACCGTGAGCTGCTCCTTCAGGATCTTCGCGGCGTAGGCCACCGCGTCATCCGGAGTGACGGCCCCGTTCGTCCAGACCTCGAGGGTGAGCTTGTCGTAGTCGGTGCGGTCGCCGCGACGGGCGTTCGTCACCGTGTACTTCACCTTGCGGATGGGCGAGTAGATGCCGTCCACCAGGATGGTGCCGTGCGGGTGGCTGTTGGCCGCCCCGCGCTCGGCCGGCACGTAGCCCTTGCCCGTGGTCACGCCCATCGTCGCGACGAACCGGGCCTTGCCGGTGATCGTGGCGATGACGTGGTCGGGATTGAGCACCTGCGCCGCCGCGGAGAAGGTGAGGTCCTTCGCGGTGATGACGCGCGCGTGCTCGCCGTCGCCCGTGACGTCGATCGACGCCGTGAACGGCTCCGACGCGCTGGTGCGGATGGTCACGCCCTTGAGGTTCAGGATGATGTCGGTGACATCCTCGATGATGCCGGCGATGGAAGAGAACTCGTGGGGGACACCCTCGATCTTCACGCTGGTGATCGCAGCGCCCTGGAGGCTCGACAGCAGGACGCGACGGAGGCTGTTGCCGAGCGTGATGCCGAAGCCACGCTCGAGCGGCGCGGCCACGAACTTGCCGTACTGCTCGGTGTTCTCGCGGTCGCGCTCCAGCGCGCGCGGCTTGTAGATCTCGCGCCAGTTCCTGGCGTTGACGGATTCGGTGTGCATGGACGTCTCCGGTGTGGGCTTCGTGGCGCGTGGCCTGCCGCGCCGCATCGCCCGTGCGGGAAACCCTCCGCCGCAGGTGCGGCACGTGGGCAGGCCAGGCCCGGGAGGGAGAGGGACGGTCGGCCGCACCCCATCCCGGGGTGCGGCCGACGCGCGATCAGACGCGGCGACGCTTCGGCGGGCGGCAGCCGTTGTGCGGAATCGGGGTCACGTCGGTGATCATCGTCACCTTGAGCCCCGCGTTCTGCACGGCGCGGAGCGCGGACTCGCGGCCGGAGCCGGGACCCTTGATCACGACACCTGCGGTGCGCATGCCGTGCTCGACCGCCTTGCGGGCGGCGTCCTCGGCGACCAGCTGCGCGGCGAACGGCGTCGACTTGCGGGAGCCCTTGAACCCCTTCACGCCGGCGCTCGACCACGCCACCGTGTTCCCCGCGGGATCGGTGACGGTCACGATCGTGTTGTTGAAGGTGCTCTGGATGTGGACGACCCCGTGCGGGACGTTCTTCTTGACGCGCCGGACATTCTTCTTGCCGGCGGAACCCTTGGCGGTGCTCATGTCTCGTTCCTCCGGGTACTACTTCTTCTTGGCGGCGACAGCACGACGCGGACCCTTGCGGGTGCGGGCGTTCGTGTGAGTCCGCTGGCCGTGGACGGGGAGGCCGCGCTTGTGACGCGACCCGCGGTAAGTACCCAGATCGATGAGCCGCTTGATGTTCATGGCGACCTCCTTCCGGAGCTCGCCCTCGACGCGGAACTCGCGCTGGAGCACATCACGGATGCGACCGATGTCAGCGTCCGTGAGGTCCTGCGTACGGACCGAACCCTCGACGCCGGCCTTCTCGAGAAGGCCCACGACGTTGGAGCGGCCAATGCCGTAGAGGTAGGTAAGGGCGATGTCGACGCGCTTGTTACGCGGGAGGTCGACGCCTTCGATGCGTGCCATGGTGTGCTCCTAGCCCTGACGCTGCTTGTGCTTGGGGGTGACGCAGATGACGCGGACGATGCCGCGACGGCGGATGACCGTGCACTTGTCGCAGATCGGCTTGACGGAAGCCTTGACCTTCACGTGGATCTCCTCGCCGGCCATCGGCCGGTTCATCGGATGGTGATGCGGACCTAGGCGCGAGGGCCCTGGGCCGCGGGAACATCGAGCACCGTCAGGATTTCCGGCCCGGAGGGCGTGATCGCGACGGTGTGCTCGAAGTGAGCGGAACGGCTATTATCTTTCGTGACGACCGTCCACCGGTCGGGCAGGATTTTCGTGTCCTCCCCGCCCAGCGTGATCATGGGCTCGATGGCGAGCACCAGGCCTGCCTTCAGCAACGGGCCGGTGCCAGCCTTGCCGAAATTCGGCACGCTGGGCTCCTCGTGCAACCGCTTGCCGATGCCGTGCCCGACGAACTTGCGCACCACACCGAGCTGGCGGGCCTTGCAGTAGGTCTCCACGGCATGTCCGATGTCACCCACGCGCCCGCCGACGCGCGCGCGCGAGATGCCTTCGTGCATCGCGGCCTCGGTGGCCTCGACGAGCATGCGGTCGGCATCCGCCACGGGGGGCAGCACCACGGTGAACGCCGTGTCCGCATAGTAGCCGCCGTACACGAGTCCGAAGTCGAGCGACACGACGTCCCCTGGCTCCAGGCGACGACGACCCGGGACACCATGGACGACCTGCTCGTTGATGGAAACGCACAGGGATGCCGGAAACGGCGTCTTCTCGGGCGCGTAGCCCTTGAAGGCCGGACGCGCGCCGACCGAGAGGATCGCCTCCTCCGTCAGCCGATCGAGATCGCGGGTCTCCATGCCCTCCGCGACGACCTCACGCAGACGCGCGACCACCTCGGCGAGCCTGCGCCCGGCGTTGCGCATCACCCCGAGCTCCCACGGCTCCTTGAGGACGATCATCGCACGCTAGCCGCGCGGAAGGGATGCGTGGACCCGGGCCTGCACGGCTTCGATCCCGCCGACCCCATCGACGTCGACGACGGGTGCCGCCCCACGGAGGAGCGCGAGCACCGGCGCCGTTTCCCGCGCGTAGGTGCGGAGACGTTCCAGCACCACATCCTCACGGTCGTCGGCGCGCTGCACCACTTCGCCCGCGCACCGATCGCAGCGCCCCGCCTGGACCGGCGGCTGCGCCGTCACGTGGTAGGTCGCGCCGCACCCGAGGCAGGTGCGACGTCCTGCGATGCGCTGCACGATCTCCGAGTCGGGCACCATCAGGTTCACGACCACGCCCACGGCACGTCCTCGCGCCGACAGCCACCCGAGCAGCCATTCCGCCTGCGCCACGCTGCGGGGAAAGCCGTCGAACAGGACCCCGCCCTGGGCATCGGGCTCCTCGAGGCGGGTCGCGACGAGGTCGCATGTCACGGAGTCGGGAACGAGCTGCCCCTTGTCCATGTACCCACGCGCCATCGTGCCCAGCGCGGTACCGTTCTTCAGGTGGAACCGGAAGATGTCCCCGGTGGCGACGTGGGGCACGCCCAGTGCCGTTGCGACGCTCTTTGCGTGGGTACCCTTGCCGGAGCCCGGGGGCCCGAACAGGACCGCGTTCATCCCGGCATGCCCGAGGGAGCCATGCTGCGCCGACCGGCGCGCGGCCCTCCGTTCGGCCCGCTCAGTCCGTCGTAGTGGCGGGTGAGGAGCTGCGACTCGATCTGCGCCACGGTGTCGAGCGAGACGCCGACCACGATGAGCAGGCCCGTGCCGCCGAAGTAGAAAGGAAGGTTGTACTGGGTGATCAGCACCGTCGGCAGGATGCAGAGGACCGCCAGGTACAACGCCCCCGCGCCCGTCAGACGCGTGAGGATCTGGTCCAGATACTCCGCGGTCTGCTTGCCTGGACGCACACCGGGCACGTACCCGCCGTTCTTCTTCAGATTGTCCGCCACGTCCACGGGGTTGAACATGAGCGCCGTGTAAAAGTAGGCGATGAACACGATCAGCCCGACGAAGGCGTAGTCATACAGCCAATGCCCGGGCGTGAGTGCCGTCGTCACCGCATCCACCGCCGGATTGGTCGGCAGCAACGTCTTGAGCGTGGCGGGCAACATCAGCACCGTGCTCGCGAAGATCGGCGGAATGACGCCCGTGGTGTTGATCTTCAACGGCAGATGGGTGGTCTGCCCCCCATAGACGCGCCGGCCGACGACGCGCTTGGCGTACTGGATGGGGATGCGACGCTGCGCGCGCTCCATCCACACGATCAGGCCGATGACGACGATGGCGCCGATGCCGATGAGCGTCACCGCAAGCAGGTCCATGTCGCCGTTCTTCACCTGCTCGAACAGCACCACCACCGCCTGGGGCAGCCCCGCAACGATGCCGGCGGTGATGATGAGGCTCGACCCGTTGCCGACGCCACGCTCGGTGATCTGCTCACCGAGCCACATCACGAAACACGAGCCCGCCGTGAGCGTCGCCATGGTGAGCAGCTGGAAACGCAATCCGGGGTCGAGCACGACCGGCGTACCGACCGGCGTCGTCATCCGCTCGAACCCGACCGCCAGCGTGAAGCTCTGCACGAGCGCGATGCCCAGCGTCGCGTAGCGCGTGTACTGCGTGATCTTCCCGCGACCCTGCTGGCCCTCCTTCGAGAGCCGCTCGAGCGGCGGGAACACCACCGTCAGGATCTGGATGATGATGCTCGCCGTGATGTACGGCATGATCCCGAGCACCAGGACGCTGAACTGCTGCAGCGCACCCCCCGAGAACATGTTGTAGAGCCCGAACATGGTACCGCCGCCCCCGGTCAGGAAGGCGGCCAGTCCCTCACGATCCACGCCAGGCGCGGGCACATGGACCCCGAGCCGGAACACCGCGAGCATCCCGAGCGTAAAGAGGATGCGGCTCCGCAGGTCCGGCATGCGCCAGATCGTGGACAGCCAATTCACGCCGTGGTCTCCAGCGTGCCGCCGGCACCCTCGACGCTCGCGCGGGCGCCCGCCGTGGCCTTGGCCACCTTCACCGTGAGCTTCACGGACAGCCCCTTCGCGCTGCCGATGAGCTTGACACCGTCACGGCCCAGACGGGCGATCACGCCGCTGCTCTTGAGCAGCGCGGCATCGACCGTGGTCCCTGCGGCGAAACGGCCCAGCTTCTCCACCGACACCTCGGTGTAGTCCTTGGCGAAGATGTTGTTGAAGCCACGCTTCGGAAGACGGCGGCGAAGCGGCATCTGGCCGCCCTCGAAGCCGGGGATCTTCTTGGAACCGGCCCGGGCCTGCTGGCCCTTGGTGCCGCGTCCGGCGGTCTTGCCGAGGCCGGAGCCCTGGCCGCGACCCACGCGGGTGCGGGGACGCTGCGCGCCCTCGACCGGGTGGAGGTTGCTCAGTTCGTTCGCCATGGGAACCTCAGGCGTCCTTCGACGCGACTTCCTGCACCGACACGAGGTGCAGGACGGTCTTGATCATGCCGCGCACGGAGGGGGTGTCCTCCAGCGTGCTCGTGCCACCGATCTTGCGCAGCCCGAGCCCGCGGAGCGTCGCCTGCTGGGGCGCCGTGCAGCCGAACTTGCTCCGGTGGAGCGTCACCTTCACGTAGGTCATGGTGGACTCCGGTCTACTTCGTCGACGCGCGCGCCCAGACGCGTGCGCCGACATTGTGGTTGGAGAGCACCGCGTCCAGCGCCACACCGCGACGGGCGGCAACCTGGTCGGGCGACTCGAGGAGCTGGAGCGCCTCCATCGTCGCGCGGACCACGTTGAACGGGTTGCCGGTGCCCAGGCTCTTGGTGAGCACGTTGCGATACCCGGCGGCGTCCAGGATGGCACGCACCGCGGGGCCCGCGATGACACCGGTACCAGGGCTGGCCGGACGCAGCAGCACCTTGCCGGCGCCGAAGCGGCCGGTCACGGTGTGCGGGACCGTCCCATCGAGGATGGGGAAGTCGATCATGCTGCCCTTGGCGCGCTCGGTGGCCTTGCGGACGGCGTCCGCGACCTCCTTCGCCTTGCCGTGGCCGACACCCAGGCGACCGTCGCCGTTCCCCACCACCACGAGGGCGCTGAAGCTGAAGCGGCGTCCGCCCTTCACGACCTTCGCGACGCGGTTGACGAAGATGGTCTTCTCGATGAGCTGCGCATCGTCGGCGGGCCGGCGGGCGCGAGGCTTGCGGGTTTCCATGGTGGACTCCGTGCGCTCAGAAATCGAGGCCGGCTTCGCGCGCGGCATCGGCGAGCGCCTTGACGCGCCCGTGGTAGAGGAAGCCGTTGCGGTCGAAGACCACCTTCGAGACGTTCGCGGCGAGAGCCTTCTGCGCAAGCAGCTTGCCCACCGCGGCGGCAGCCTCGGCGTTGCCGCGGTTGCCCTCGAAGCCCTTCAGCTCCGCGGACAGGGTCGACGCAGCCGCGAGCGTGGCGCCCGTGACGTCGTTGACCACCTGCGCGTACATGTGACCGTTCGTGCGGTGGATGGTGAGGCGAGGGCGCTCGGCGAAGCCGAAGACCTTCTTGCGGATGCGCTTCTTGCGGCGTTCGCGGGCCGCAGCGTCGGTGACTGCCATGGTGTCCCCTACTTCTTGGCCGTCTTGCCGGCCTTGAGCTTGATGTGCGCGCCTTCGTGACGGATTCCCTTCCCCTTGTAGGAGTCGGGCGAACGGAGCGCGATGAGCTTGGCCGCGGTCTCACCCACGGCCTGACGGTCACACCCCTTGACCACGAGCTTCGTGCCCTTCTCGACGTCGATGGTGACGCCGTCCGGGAACGGGAACTCGATGGGGTGGGAGTAGCCGAGCGCGAGCTGGATGGCCTTGCCCTTGGCCTCGGCCTTGAAGCCGACGCCCTGGATGTCGAGGCGACGCTCGAACCCGCGGGTCACACCGGTGACCATGTTGGACAGGAGCGCACGGGTGAGGCCGTGGTTGGAGCGCGCGGTGGCGGTGTCGTCCAAGCGGCCGACCACGAGTTCGGCACCCTGCTGGTTGACGGACACCCCCGAGGCGAGCGCCTGGGAGAGCTCGCCCTTGGGGCCCTTGACCTGCACCCGTCCGTCCTTCACGGAGCAGGTGACGCCGGCGGGCAGCGCGACGGGAAGCTTGCCGATACGAGACATGGGTCCCCCGACTACCAGACGAAGCAGAGCACCTCACCGCCGATGCCGGCGCTGCGCGCGGCACGATCGGAGAGGACACCCTGCGGGGTGGTGAGGATGGCGAGGCCGAGGCCGTTGTCGACCCGCGGCACCTCGTCCTTGCCGACGTAGGTACGACGGCCAGGGGACGACACGCGCTGCAGGCCCCGGATGACACCGCGCCGGGCATCGGTGTACTTCAGGAACAGCTTGATGCTGCCCTTGGGGCCGTCGGGCTGGTCGATGTAGCCCTCGATGTAGCCCTCGGACTTGAGGACCTTCACGATCTCGAGCTTGAGCTTCGAGCGCGGGACGACCACGGTCTCGTGGCGCGCCTGCACCGCGTTGCGGATGCGCGTCAGGAGATCTGCGATGGGATCGGTCATGGACATGGACGACTCCTGCTCGCTACCAGCTCGCCTTCATCACGCCCGGAATCTCGCCCTTGAGCGAGAGGGAGCGGAAGCAAAGACGACACATGTTGAACTTGCGAAGGAAGGCGCGGGAACGGCCGCACAGCGGGCAGCGGCTGTTCTTGCGCACCGAGAACTTGGCGGGCGCGGCGGCCCGGATCATCTGGGACTTCTTGGCCACGGGTCCCCCTACTGCCGGAAGGGAAGACCGAGGTGACGCAGCAGCGCCTTGCCCTCGGCATCGGTGTTTGCGGTCGTGACGAACGACAGGTTCATCCCGGTGACCTTCGTGACGCGGTCGTAGTTGATCTCCGGGAAGATGATCTGCTCCGTGACGCCGAAGGAGTAGTTGCCGCGGCCATCAAACCCCCGCGGGTCGATCCCGCGGAAGTCGCGGACGCGCGGAAGGGAGATGTGGATCAGACGATCCAGGAACTCCCACATGCGACGCCCACGCAGCGTGACACGCGCGCCGATCGGGGTGTTCTCGCGAAGCTTGAAGTTCGCGATGGACTTGCGCGCACGACGGATCTGGGACTTCTGCCCGGCGATGATCGTGAGCTCCTCGGCGGCCGTCTCGAGCACCTTCACGTTCTGGGTCGCCTCCTTCACGGAGACGTTCAGCACGATCTTCTCGAGGCGCGGCACCTGCATCACGTTCTTGATCTCCAGCTCCTTGGTCAGGGCCGGGACGACGTGCGTGCGGTAATGAGCCTGCAGGCGGGTTTCCATGGTTCCTCCGGGCTCAGACGGCCTTGCCGGTGGTACGGTCGACGCGGACCTTGTTGCCCGCGTCATCCGTCTTGAAGCCGACCTTCACGCGCTTGCCGTCGACGTAGAGCGCGACGTTGGACACATGGATCGGAAGTTCCTTCTCCGTGAGGGACCCGGGCTGGTCACCCTGGGCCTTCACGTGGCGCTTGTGGCGGTTCACGCCCTCGACGACGACGCGGCCCTCGAGAGGGAAGACGCGCACGACCTTTCCGATGCGGCCCTTGTCGCCGCCGGAGATGACGATGACCGTGTCATCGCGCTTGATCTTGAGCTTGGCCTTCATCACAGCACCTCGGGGGCGAGGGCCACGATCTTCATGGACTGGTAGCCGCGAAGCTCGCGGGCGACCGGACCGAAGATGCGGGTGCCCATGGGCTCGCCCTTGTTGTCGATGAGCACGGCGGCATTGGAGTCGAAGCGGATGTAGGAACCGTCGGGACGACGGATCTCCTTGGCGGCCCGCACGATGACCGCGCGCGCCACGTCACCCTTCTTCACCTTGCCGGTGGGGAGTGCCTCCTGCACCGCGACG
Organism: Pseudomonadota bacterium; assembly: GCA_039800105.1. Classification (GTDB taxonomy): domain Bacteria; phylum Myxococcota_A; class UBA796; order UBA796; family SXON01; genus CAMAXZ01. The sequence goes on along the minus strand of JBDLRI010000136.1, from coordinate 5,166 downwards.
ACGATCACGTCGCCGATGGAGGCGTACTTGCGCTTGCTGCCACCGAGCACCTTGATGCACATGACCTTGCGAGCGCCGGAGTTGTCTGCCACGTCGAGCGTGGACTGCATCTGGATCATCGGGACCCCCTACGCCACTCAGCGGCCCGCGCGCTCGACCACTTCCCACCGCTTGTTGCGGGAGAGCGGACGGCACTCGCGGATGAGGACGATGTCGTCGACCTGGCACGCGCCCTGGGCGTCGTGCGCCTGGAACGTGCGGGTACGGGTGATGTACTTGCGGTACTTCGCGTGCTTCACGGCGCGCTCGACCGCGACCACGACGGTCTTGTCCATCTTGTTGGACACGACACGCCCACGCACCTCGCGGCGGTGGCTGGTAGCGACTTGCTCGGACATCTGCTTCACCTCGGAGGGGAGAAGCCCCGTGCCGCGGCCCGGTGGGTACCGTCGCGGACGGGAGCTGGGAAGGGTGCGGTCGAGGACCCGGAGGGCCCTGCCCGGACGCATGGGAGCATTCCGCTCCGGACGTCGTCACCGGCCCCTGCCCACGCGGGATGCGTGGCGCCCAACGCGAACGTCGGGCCAGGGCACGGCAAGCTGCGGGTCTCCACGAAACGCTGGGCGGGATTTCCCCGCCGTCTCCGCGGCGCACACCCTCGGGTGTCCGCTCGGATGCGCCGTACCACGAGGGCCGTGCGCGCGCGTCCTGGACGCACACAACAGGGAGGTCGGTGACCCGGCCTCCCGGAAGCGGACGCTACCTACTCGGCGGCGCCCGACTTGTCAAGCACGCCCTTCAGGAAGCCGGAGCCGGCCTCCGGAGCGGCGGACGTCGCGGTGGGCACGAAGCTGGCCTTGTGCTGCGCGACGAGCGAGACGTTGTCGTAACGGGACACGAGCGCGGCGAGGGCCTCGAGATTCTTCTCGCGGTCCTCCTTGGACTCCGACGCGGCGTAGGTCGCCTCGGCCGCATCGATCTTGACGCGGAGCTCCTCGCGGAGTGCCTGCTCCCGCGCGGTGAGCGCGGTCTTCGCGCGCGCGATGTCCTTGCGCGTAGCCCGCAGCACGCTCGTGTTGTCGAGCTGGCCCAGGCGGTGGCGGAACGTGTGCGCGAGAAGGGTGCGCTCGAGCTCGAGGCTCTTGTGCACGAGCTGCTCGTCGGACAGCCCCTTCAGTTCGTTGGACTTCATGCGATCACCTCTTCGCGCTTGATCACGCGGGTCTGGACCGGCAGCTTGTGTCCGGCGAGACGGAGCGCCTCGCGGGCGACCTCATCGGTCACGCCCTCGAGCTCGTACATGACGCGCCCGGGACGCACGACGGCCACCCAGTACTCCGGGTTGCCCTTCCCGGTACCCATTCGGGTCTCGGCGGCCTTCTTGGTGACGGGCTTGTCCGGGAAGATGCGGATCCAGATCTTGCCGCCACGCTTGATGTGGCGGGACAGCGCAATACGCGCAGCCTCGATCTGCCGCGAGGTGATCCAGCCGGCGGTGGTGGCCTGGAGGCCGTAGTCGCCGAAGCTCACGTCGCTGCCGCGGTACGCAAGGCCAGCGGTGCGGCCCTTCTGGACCTTGCGGAACTTGACTCGCTTGGGGGAGAGCATGTGCTACCTCATGCGGGCGTCGGCCCGCGGGGAGATCAGAGGGAACGGTCCTCGTCGCCTGCGAGGATCTCGCCCTTGAAGATCCAGACCTTGACGCCGATGACGCCGTAGGTGGTCTTCGCCTCGGCGAGCCCGTAGTCGATGTCGGCGCGGAGGGTGTGAAGGGGCACGCGGCCCTCGCGGTACCACTCGGTGCGGTGCATCTCGGCGCCGCCGAGGCGGCCCGCGCACATCACCTTGATGCCCTTCGCACCCGCCTTGCGGGACTGCTGGATGGCCTTCTTCATCGCGCGGCGGAAGCTGACGCGCTTCTCGAGCTGCGCGGCGATGTTCTCTGCGACGAGGAGCGCGTCGGTGTCGACCTTGCGGACCTCCATCACGTTGAGGAACACCTCGCTCTGCACGAGCTGCTGCACGTCGGTCCGGAGCTTGTCCAGACCGGCGCCGCGCTTGTCGATCACCATGCCGGGCTTGGCGGCGTGGATGAACACCTTGACCTTGCTGGCCGCGCGCTCGATGCGGATCTTGCTGATGCCGGCGACGAAGAGCTTGCTCTTCAGGAAGCGCCGGATCTTGATGTCCTCGTGCAGGAAGCGCTGGAAGTCGCGCTCCGCGTACCACTTGGACTCCCAGGGGCGGGTGATGCCGACGCGGAACCCGATGGGGTTTACCTTCTGACCCATGGCTTCTCCTACCGCTCGCCGAGGACGACGGTGATGTGGGAGGTCTTCTTCTCGACGGGGGTGGCACGGCCCTGCGCGCGCGGGCGGAAACGCCGCAGCGAGGGGCCCTGGTCCACCGTGATCGTCTGGACGAAGAGCTTGTCGATGTCGAGCTCCTGGTTGCCCCGCCCGGCCTCGTGCTCGGCGTTGGCGACCGCGGACTCGATGAGCCCCCGGACCAACGGAGCCGACTTCTTCGGGAGGAACTTCAGGATCTCGATGGCCTGACCCGCGTCCTTGCCGCGGACGAGGTCGGCCACGAGGCGCGCCTTCTGCGGGGAGATGCGCGCAAACCGGAGTGTGGCGGACGAACGCATGTTGGACTCCTCAGCGCGCCTTGGTCTTGCGGTCGGCCGCGTGACCAAAGAAGGTGCGCGTCGGGGAGAACTCGCCCAGCTTGTGGCCGACCATGTTCTCGGTGACGTACACGGGGACGAACTTCTTGCCGTTGTAGACCGCAAAGGTCAGCCCGATGAAGTCCGGGATGATCGTGGAGCGGCGAGACCAGGTCTTGATGACCTTGTTCGACCCGCCCCGCGCCGCGGTGGCCTTGGCGATCAGGTACTGGTCCACAAAGGGACCCTTCTTGACGGAACGCGCCATGGCAGGCTCCTACTTCTCGCGACGCTTCACGATGAAGCGGTTGGTGGGGTTCTTCTTGGAGCGGGTCTTGTAGCCCTTGGTGGGCTTGCCCCACGGGGTCACCGGGTGACGACCACCCTTGGTACGACCCTCACCACCGCCGTGCGGGTGGTCGATCGGGTTCATCGCGGTACCGCGGACGTACGGACGGTAGCCGAGCCAGCGAGCGCGGCCGGCCTTGCCCAGCTGCACGTTCTCGTGCTCGATGTTGCCGACCTGGCCGACGGTGGCCTGGCACTCGCCGAGCACGTTGCGCAGCTCGCCGGACGGCATGCGGAGGAGGACGTACTTGCCCTCCTTCGCCATGACCTGGGCGAAGCAGCCCGCCGAGCGGCACACCTGACCGCCGCGCCCGACCTTCAGCTCCACGTTGTGGACGAAGGTGCCGAGCGGGATGGCCTTGAGCGCCAGGGCGTTGCCCGGACGGATGTCGGCACCCTCGCCGGCGAGGATGGTGTCACCGACACCGAGCCCCACGGGCGCGAGGATGTACGCCTTCTGCCCGTCGACGTAGTGCACGAGCGCGATGCGCGCGGTGCGGTTGGGATCGTACTCGATCGCCGCGACCTTTCCCGGCACGCCGAGCTTGTTGCGACGGAAGTCGATCAGGCGGTACCGACGCTTGTGACCCCCACCCATGCGGCGGGAGGTCATGCGGCCGTTGTTGTTGCGGCCGCCGGTGCGACGGATCGGAGCGGTGAGCGAGCGCTCGGGGCTGTCCTTCGTGATCTCCTGGTAGTCAGGGGTCACGAGGAAACGGAGGCCCGGGGTGCTCGGTGCGTAACGCTTGGTACCCATGTCACGCCTCGAAGAAGTTGAGGGTGTGGCCCTGCGCGAGCTTCACGTAGGCCTTCTTCCAGTTGGAGCGACGACCGTAGAACCGGCCGAAGCGCTTGTACTTGCCACGCACGCGGACCGTGCGAACGTCCTCGACCTTCACGTTGAAGAAGGACTCGATGGCGCTCTTGATCTCGTGCTTGTTCGCCGTCTCGCCGACCTCGAACACGTAGGTGTTCTCGGCGGCCTCGCCCGTGGCGGCCTTCTCGGTCACCAGGGGGCGGAGGAGGATGTCGTGCAGCTCAGCCATGGCCGACTCACTTCGCGGTTGCGGTGAGGCGCTCCACGATCGGCGCGATCGCGGGCGCGGTGAGTGCGATGTTGCGGTGGCGCAGGACGTCGTAGACGTTCAGGCCGGCAACGGGAAGGACCGTGACGCCCGGGATGTTGCGGGCGGCGCGGGTCAGGGTGGTGTCCTCGGAAGGCACCACGACGAGCAGGCTCTCGAACCCGAAGGTCTTCATGAACTGCGCGAAGTGGCGGGTCTTCGCCTCCGCAAGGTTGACGGAGTCGACGACGACGAGGCCGTTCTCACCCACGCGGCGCGAAAGCGCACCGCTGAGCGCGGCACGGCGCACCTTCTTGTTGAGGGAGAACGCGTGGCTGCGCGGCTGCGGTCCGAAGACCACGCCACCGCCGCGCCAGTGCGGCGCACGGGTGGAACCCTGGCGCGCACGGCCGGTGCCCTTCTGCTTCCAGGGCTTGCGGCCGCCGCCCGAGACCTCGGCGCGACGCTTCGTGGCATGCGTGCCCTGCCGCCGGGCGGCGAGCTGGTAACGCACGACCATGTGGAACAGGTGCTCCTTCACCTCGGCAGCGAAGACGCGATCGTCGAGATCGACGGTCCCGACCTTCTGACGGGCGGAGTTGAACAGATCGACGGTTGGCATGGAAACTCCTCGTTTCCGTTCAGGAGGGCTTGACGACGAAGTGCACGCCGGCCGACAGGTCCAGACGACGCAGCGCGTCGACGGTGGCCTGGGTGGGCGCGATGATGTCGAGCAGACGGTGATGCGTCCGGCGCTCGAACTGCTCGCGGGACTTCTTGTCGACGTGGGGGCCGCGGAGGACGGTCCAGCGGCTCACCGTGGTGGGCAGCGGGAACGGACCGCGGATCTCGACGCCGGTCGCGCGCGCGGTGTCCACGATCTCACGCGCGCTCTTGTCGAGCAGCTTGTGATCGTAGGCCTTCAGGCGGATGCGGATCTTGCTGATGGACGCCATGATGGAGTTCCTCGCTTACTTGATGATGTCGACGACGACGCCGGCGCCCACGGTGCGGCTGCCCTCGCGGATCGCGAAGCGCAGGGACTTCTCGATCGCGATCGGCTTGTCGAGCTTCACGGTGAACTCGGCG